>JBFJTV010000053.1:0-10304 GCA_041625075.1 Candidatus Polarisedimenticolaceae bacterium
CCCCCACGTGAAGCGCTTGGAGTACGAGTACGCCAGCACGATGGTGAGCGCGAGCGGGGAGAGAATGCCGCACAGCGGGTTGAGCTGGAACGCCGCGAAGACGAACAGCGCCGAGAGAGCGATCGTGAAGATCCACACCGCGCGTCGAGACACAAGCCCGCGCGGAAGCTCCCTGCCGGCCGTGCGGGGGTTGTCGGTGTCGAAACGCTGGTCCGCCAGGCGGTTGAATCCCATCGCCGCGTTCCGCGCGCCGATCATCGCGACTACAATCCAAAAGACCTGCGGCCAGGTGATCCCGTGACCGACCGCGGCGAGCGCGGCGCCGGACAGTGCGAAGGGCAGCGCGAAGACGCTGTGCGAGAACTTCACCATCCGCCCCCAGGTGCGAATCGTGCCGAGCACGGTCACTCGTCCGATTCCTCCAGGGGCACGTCTTCCAGACGGTAGACCTGCTCCGGTCCCGACGCGATCGTCTCGAGCGGGTCGTCGTCGGCATCCGCGAGCGGGATCACGATCAACGCCGCGGCTTTTCCCGGCTCGATGCACCCCAGACGGTCGCCCAGACCGAGCGCGCGCGCGCCGTTGAGCGTCGCCATCCGCAGCGCGGCCGCCGGCGGGAGTCCGGGATTGAGACGAACCAGCGCCGCGATCTCGGCAAACAGATCGAGATCGGGACAGGTGGCGAGCGAATCAGTCCCGAGCGCCACCGGGATCCCCTCGCCAAGGAGCTTCATGATCTGCGCCGTGCCCGCACCGGTGTACTCGTTGCTGCGGGGACAGGCAACGACGGTCACGCCGCGTGACTGCAACCTCGAGTGGTCTTCCTGATCGAGGTGAACGCAGTGCACCGCGAGCGCGCTCGACGACAACACGTGCAGACGATCGAGATAGTCCACCGGCGAGTGCCTGGGAGGCTCCCACGTTTCCTCCCACATCCCTCGACGTCGCAGGAGCTTCTCGAAGGCCTTCGACTCGCCCTGAAGAAAGTCGACCTCGACCTGGCTCTCGGCGACGTGGATCGACAGTGGGGAGTTTGCCGCCGCCGCCCGCCCCCCCATGGCCTTGAGCAGTGGTGCCGAAGTCGTGTGCGGGGCGTGAGGCGTGAGTGTGACGCGAACGCGTCCGTCCGAGTCCGCCGCAGCCGCTTCCATCGCATCGAGATGCCCCGCGGCCTCCTCGAGAATACGAACGGCGTCTTCCGACCGGAAGCCGAAGACCTCATGAAAGACCACGGCCCACAGAGGCGAGCGCGCGAGGATCGCGGGCGTCCACGTGCCGTTGGCGACGTCGCCCACGGCTACGGTTCCACGGGTGAGGATCTGCTCGACGGCCTGCTCCGCGGCCTTGCGAGCTTCGGCCTCGTCCTCGCTGTCCCGACGCTCGATGAAGGCCTCGACCCACGTCAGAAAGTCGCCACCCGGGACCGGCTCTTTGCCCATCCACGAAAGCTCGAGATGGGTGTGGGCGTTGACCAGACCGGGAAGCACAACGGCATCCCCGAGATCGAGGACGACATCACTTTCGGAGATGTCGGCGAGGACGTCCTCGCGTCTTCCCAGGCCGACGATCTTGCCGTCATCGATCGCCACCGCGCCGTCCACGACGGGCGGGGAGGTCACCGGCAGCAGATGCCGTGTCGTGTAGATAACCATCGGGGACTCCGGGGGTTCTCCGTCCCGCGAATTATAGGGGATGGGCCGCCTCCTTGCTCCGGCCCGGATCGGCCCCCATGTTACTATTCCGGTCCGATTGTCGTTTGGCCCGGCGTCATCGCCTGAGGAGACCCCCCCGTGATCAAACGCGTCGTGTTGCTCGCCGTCATCCTGGGAATGCCCTTCACCGGCGCGCGGGCGGACACCTCCATGCGCGTCTACGACGCCATGGGAATCCCCCCGGAAAACGTTCTGACGGGATCGATCATCCCGAGCCGCGTCATGCCGGGCGAGGACAAGCAGACCGTCGCCATCGTGACCTACATGACCGGCAAGCGGACCAAGACCAAGGCGGTCAACGTCCGGCTGGAGGTCTACCGCGACGTCGGCGGCAACCTTCTGAGCGTGTACTCCCGTGATTTCGGCAAGGACCTCGGTCACCAGGTCGCCAAGGGCGAGGCGATTCTCGTCGATCTCGACTCGGACGGCATCAACGAGATCATCGTGACCTACGAGAGTCTCGAGGATCCGCTGATCCGTCAGCGTTGGGGTGAGGTCGTGATGTACGACCCGTCGGAGGGTTTCATCCCCGTGTGGTCGGACCTCATGGAGTTCGACGGGACCAAGGCGGCCCGCAAGCTGCCTCAGGAGCGGCGGGACCACTTCGTGCGCGAGGTGGGTGTGGCGGAGACCCTCAGCACGCACGGACGCACGTTGTTCATGGTCAAGGAAGTGATCGCCGTCGCCGGTGAGCAGCTCCCGAAGCCCAAGGTCGTTCAGGAAAGCTACCCCCTCCGCCGCGACTGACCGGGGGACATGCCTTTACCCCCGAAAAGGGACAGACCTCCCGTGCGGAGGTCGTAGAATCGCTATTCTGATTAGGAGGTGTGTCCCTTTTCGTGAGGTAAAGGCATGTCCCCAATGGGTCGGGGTGAGTCGAATCTCCGTTCGGTGCGGTTCGTGCTCGTCGCTCCGGAGTATGGCGGCAACGTCGGTGCAGCCGCGCGCGCGCTGAAGAATCTCGGTTTTTCCCGAATGCACGTCGTGGCCCCGCTGTGCGATCTCAAGGGGGATGAAGCACGGCGGATGGCGATGGACGCCAAGGACGTCCTCGAAGCCGCCGTCATCGATCCCGATCTCGACGTTGCACTCGCCGGCGCCCGGACCGTGATCGGGACGACCCGGAGAACCGGCAAGCACCGCCAACCGCACTGGCGTCTCGACCGCCTCGTCCTCGAAATGGCCCGTCTCGCCGAAGTCGGCGATCTCGCCGTTGTCTTCGGACGCGAGAAACACGGGCTATCGGACGACGAGATCGACCGTTGCACCCACCTCGTCTACTTCCCGTCCTCGCAGACGTACCCGTCGTTCAATCTCGCGCAGGCGGTGCTGCTCACCGCCTACGAGCTGCGTCTCGCGCTCCTGGACGACCCGGACACGGGCGAGCCCGCCGAGGTCCCCGCCGATCACGCCGCGCGCGAGGCGATGTACTCGCATCTCCAGGCGGCGCTCGAGGTGATCGGATTTCTGCACGACGACACGACCGAGCCGATGATGCGGCAGCTGCGTCGGATGCTCGGCAAGGCCTCGATGACCGAGGCCGAGGTCGGCATCGTGCGCGGGATCGCCCGCCAGATCCTGTGGCTCGCGAGCGAGGCCGGGATCGAGGTTCCCGAGGTGGTCAAGGGCAAGGGCTGGGGCGGTGGATCGCGCTGACCTGACCCGGCGGCTCAAGAGCGCGGCGCGACGCGAGGGCTTCGACGCCGTCGGAGTCGCCCGCGCCGAACGACTCGACCGCGACGCCGAGGCGCTCGCCGCGTGGCTCCGCCACGACTACCAGGCCGCGATGGCGTGGATGGAGCGCGAGCCGGACAAACGCTCCGACCCGCGGCGGCTTCTCGACGGTTGCAAGAGCGTCATCGTGGTCGCGATGAACTACTGGGCGGGCGAAGAGCACGCCGCGACACCTCCCGGCCGCGCCGCCGTCGCGTTGTACGCACGGGGCCGCGACTATCACAAGGTCGTAGGAAGGCGACTCGCGCGACTCGTCGAGTGGCTCGAGGGCGAATCGGGAAAACCCGCACGCTCGTTCGTCGATACCGCTCCCGTGCTCGAGCGAGGATGGGCCGAGCGAGCCGGTCTTGGATGGATCGGAAAGAACGCCAACCTGCTCACGCGCGACCTCGGCTCGTGGGTGATGCTGGGAGAGATTCTCTCCGCCGCCGAGCTCGACACCGATCCCCCGCACACCGACTTCTGCGGGACCTGCCGAGCGTGCATCGACGGTTGCCCGACCGGTGCGATTCTCGAAAACGGCGTCGTCGATTCCAACCGCTGCATCTCGTACTGGACGATCGAGCATCGCGGCGCGATCTCGGCCGAGCGCCGGCCCGAGATCGCGGAGTGGATCTTCGGTTGCGACGAATGCCAGACGGTCTGTCCCTGGAACCAGACGTTCGCGCGGCCGCGTGGCGACGACCCGTTCGAGCTTCGCGACGATCTCCACGGCCTCGACCCCGAAGCGATTCTCGCGATGGACGAGCCGGAGTTCCGCGAGCGGTACTCCGGGACGGCGCTCATGCGGGCGAAGTGGGAAGGCATGCGGCGAAACGCCTGTGTGGTCCTCGGCAACGCCCCGACGCCCGGAGCGGTCCGGGCGCTGACACGAGCGCTCGACGATCCGGACGCCGTGGTGCGCTCCCACGCGGCCTGGGCGCTGGACCGGATTTCGTCAAAAAACCCCTGAAAAACGAGATTATCCGCCGCTGCTTTGCGGTCCCCAGCCCGGACCCTATATTCGACCCGTCCCGGGTGAAGGAGAGGTCAATGGCCACGACCGACGGGGGAGCTGAGGCGAAGGGCGCCTCCACCGCGCGCAAGGACAAGCGGATCACCAAACGGACCCGCCGTCGGCTGATGGTGCGCTACGGTGCCGGTTCGCCCGACAAGACCGCCTTTACCAAGAACGTCTCCGACACCGGGCTCTTTCTCCAGACCAACTCGGTCGTGCAGCCCGGGACGACGATCCAGGTCGAGATCATCTTCCCCGACCGCTCGTTCAACATGTGGGCGCGCGTCGTGTGGGCCAAGAAGGTCCCCCCGCAACTCGCCCACGTGGTGGCGTGCGGCATGGGAATCTGCTTTATCGACCCCCCCGCCGACTGGATCGAGTACTATCATCTCTGGGCCAGGAAGATGGGGCTCGGCTAGACCTCCAGGACCCTTCCCGGCACCTCCGAAAGCACAGCGAAAACAGGACACCCTTCATCGGGAAAGGCGATCCGCGAAAGTGCGCGTCCAGACTGGCTCAACCACCATATCTAGTGGTAAAATATCGGAAGTTCTGCCACATTTTGTGGTCGAGAATTTGATTCTCTCTTGACACGTCCGGGGGCCGCTGGCATTCTTGCCCGGTTCCTCGGAAGCCGTAGCGAGGGGGCGAATGCGACTCCCGGGGACCCCAATCGAACCCGTTGTCCTCCCCCCGGCAAGGACGGCGAAAGACCACTAAGGAGTGCCCGATGCTGCGTCCGGATCCGCGGCCCGACAAGAAGGAAGATCAGAACCTTCCAGTTTCCACCGAGAGAAGCTCGTCATCTGAGAGAGCCGTGAGTCCAAAGGACGGGCTGCGCTTCACGCGGAGGTTCACGCGCCCGGGCGTCGACCCCTACGACGAGGTCGAGTGGGAGCTCCGCGACGCCGTCATCAGTAACGAAAAGGGCGAGGTCGCGTTCGAGCAACGCAACGTCGAAGTCCCGAAATCGTGGTCGCAACTCGCGACCAATGTCGTCGCGCAGAAGTACTTCCGCGGGACGCTAGGCACCCCGGAGCGCGAGCACAGCGTCCGCCAGCTGATCGGACGGGTCGTCGAGGCCGCAGCGCGCTGGGGTCGTGAGGGGCAGTACTTCGCGACTGAAGAAGATGCGGCGACCTTCGAGGCCGAGCTGACCTACCTGCTTCTGCACCAGATGATGTCGTTCAACTCACCGGTGTGGTTCAACTGCGGCGTCGAGAAGAAACCTCAGGTCTCGGCGTGCTTCATCAACTCGGTTCAAGACACCATGCCGTCGATCCTCGGTCTCGCGAGGACCGAGGGCATGCTGTTCAAGTACGGCTCGGGGACGGGCTCGAACCTCTCGCCGATCCGCTCGAGCCGCGAGCCGCTCGCCGGCGGGGGACAGGCGTCCGGACCGGTGTCGTTCATGAAGGGCTACGACGCCTTTGCCGGTGTGATCAAATCGGGCGGCAAGACGCGCCGCGCCGCCAAGATGGTCATTCTCAACGTCGACCACCCGGACGTCGAGGAGTTCATCACCTCGAAGTCCGAGGAAGAGAAGAAGGCCTGGGCCCTGATCGAGACGGGGTACTCGGGTGAGTTCAACATCCACGGCGGCGCCTACGACTCGGTGTTCTTCCAGAACGCCAACCACTCGGTGCGCGTGACCGACGAGTTCATGGGCGCGGTGCTCAACGACGGCGAGTGGCAGACCCGCGCGGTCACCACGGGTCGCGTCATGGACACCTACAAGGCGCGCGAGCTGATGAACAAGATGGCCGAGGCCGCGTGGGTGTGCGGTGATCCCGGTATCCAGTTTCACACCACGGTCAACAACTGGCACACGTGCTCGAACACCGCGCAGATCAACGCTTCGAACCCGTGCTCCGAGTACATGTTCCTCGACGACACCGCGTGCAACCTCGCGTCGCTCAATCTCATGAAGTTCCGTCGCGCCGACGGCGAGTTCGATGTCGAGAGCTTCCGTCACGCCGTCGAGGTCAGCATCACCGCGATGGAGATCTGGGTGGACAACGCGTCGTATCCGACCGAGGCGATCGGAAGGAACTCGCACGAGTTCCGCCCGCTGGGCCTCGGCTACGCCAACCTCGGCGCGTTGTTGATGTCACGGGGTCTGGCCTACGACTCCGATGAGGGACGGGCCTATGCCGCCGCGATCACCGCGATGATGTGCGGGCATGCCTACGCCGAATCGGCCCGGATGGCCGCGCACATCGGGCCTTTTCCCGCCTACACCATCAACCGTGAGCCGTTTCTGGGGGTCATGCGCAAGCACCAGGCCCACGCCGACGGCATCGACGCCGAGCTCGTGCCGCAAGAGCTTCACGCCGCCGCAAGACAGGCCTGGGCCGAGGCCCTGACACTCGGCCAGGAGTATGGCTACCGCAACGCGCAGGCCACCGTGCTCGCCCCGACGGGAACGATCGCGTTCATGATGGACTGCGACACGACCGGGATCGAGCCGGATCTCGCGCTGGTCAAGTACAAGAAGCTGGTCGGTGGAGGGTTGTTCAAGATCGTCAACAACACCGTGCCGCTGGCGCTCAAGAAGCTCGGGTACGATCACGAGACGATCCAGCGGATCGTCGACTACATTAACGAGAACGACACGATCGAAGGCTCTCCGGATCTCCGGAAAGAGCACCTCCCCGTGTTCGACTGCGCTTTCCGTCCGGCTGCGGGAGAGCGTTCGATCCAGTACATGGGCCACGTCAAAATGATGGCCGCCGCACAGCCGTTCCTGTCCGGCGCCATTTCGAAGACCGTCAACATGCCCACCGAGACCACCATCGAGGAGATCGAGCACACCTACATCGAGGCGTGGAAGCTCGGGCTCAAGGCCATCGCGATCTACCGCGACGGGTGCAAGCGAACGCAGCCTCTCGCGACCGGCAAGGAAGAACTCGGCGCCAAGGCCACGGCGGTGGCCGGCGCCGCCGAGCCGAGCCGCCGCAAGCTGCAGGACACCCGTCAATCGTTGACCCACAAGTTCTCGGTGGCGGGGCACGAGGGCTATCTCACGGTCGGGCTGTACGACAACGGCAAGCCGGGCGAGATCTTCCTGACGCTGGGAAAGGCCGGATCGACGCTCGCCGGCTTTGCGGACGCCTTCGCTACGGCGATCTCGTTCGCGCTGCAGCACGGGGTCGAGCTGCGGTTCCTCGTGGACAAGTTCACCCACGTGCGCTTCGAGCCGAGCGGTTTCACCGGCAACGAGGACATCCCTATCGCCAAGTCAATCGTGGACTACGTCTTCCGCTGGCTGGCGCTGCAGTTCCTGCCCAAGGAAGCTCAACCGGCCGCGCCGGTCGCGCCCGCCAACGGAGCCGAGCTCGAGTCCGACGGCGCGTCGGATCTCGAGAACCGTGAGCGCGCGGTCTTTGTGATGCAGGCCGACGCGCCGCCGTGCCATGAGTGCGGGTCGCTGATGGTGCGTAACGGAGCTTGCTACGCCTGCGTCAACTGCGGGGCAACGAGCGGCTGCTCATAAACCGAACCAAGGTGCAATCGATGTTGAAACCGTCGGGGTTGGTGTGGCTGCTACTCGCCGTCCTGGGTGTGACGGCGTCCGGGACGCTCGCGGACGAGATCGAGGACCCGATTGCAGGGATCTTCGCGAAGGGCAAAGTCTATCTGGACGTCCGCTACCGCTACGAGTGGGTCAAGCAGGACGGCTTCGACGTCAACGCCAACGCCTCGACCGTGAGGCTGCGGTTCGGGTACGAGACCGCCAAGTACAAGAACTTCTTCGCCTACCTGGGATTCGACGCCGTCCAACCGGTCGGGTCGCAGCGTTACAACAGCACCCGGAACGGTTTGACGCAGTACCCGATCGTCCCCGACCCGAAGCAGACCGAGGTGGACCAGCTCTACTTCGGTTGGCAAGGCGTCGACGACACGACGACGGCGCTGCTCGGCCGTCAGGCCGTCAACCTCGACAACCAGCGCTTTATCGGATCGGTCGGGTGGCGTCAGAACCAGCAGACTCTCAACGGCTTGATGGCGAAGAGCAGCTACTTCGACAACACCGAGCTGTTCTACATGTATGTCAGCAACGCCAACACGGTGACGGGGGTCAACGTCAACCAGAAGACGAACCTGCTCAATCTGTCGCATCAGTTCAAGGTCGGTAAGGTCGTCCTCTACGGCTATCTCCTGAGCTTCGACCAGCTCAGGGGCAACTCGCAGAAGAGCTTCGGCGTGCGGTTCAACGGCGCGCTCGCGGTGTCCGACAGCATCGATTTCCTGTACACCGCCGAGTACGCCAACCAGACCCCGTACCGGGACGGCTCGGACGATCTCGACAACGACTACGCCTTCGCGTGGGCCGGTTCGCGTTTCGACCTCGGCGGCATCGAGGCCGGGATCGGTTACGAGGTCCTCGGCGGCAACGGCAACCGCGGTTTCGCGACGCCGCTCGCGACGCTCCACAAATTCAACGGCTGGGCGGACCGCTTCCTCGTCACGCCCACCGGTGGTCTCCGCGATGCCTACGTCCAGGCCAGCGGCTCGATCAAGGACGTCAAGCTGGTCGCGGTCTACCACGACTTCCGCGCCGACTTCGGCGGGCTCAAGTACGGCCGCGAGATCGATCTCGAGGTCGGCAAGTGGTTCGAGAAGCGCTACCTCGTCTCGCTGGCGTACGCGAAGTACATGGGGGATGCCGAGGCGCCGGGCATTCTTTTCGATGATTCGGAGAGGCTCTGGGTGACGCTCCGAGTCCGGATCTGACGCGCGTCAGAACAGGCTGAGCTGGGTGTCGTCGCCGACGACGCGGTCGAAGTCGAGCCCCAACAAGCCGAGAACCGGCTCCGCGACCGGCCGGACCTGTTTCTGAACGTAGTGCTCGTAGTCGAGCGGGCTCTCGACGGACCCGACCGGCTCGGCTCCCGCGGTCGTCATGACGTAACGGATCACACGCGGGGGCCTTCCCTTGATCTTTCGGGCGGCCGCGACGTGGGGTGGGGTTGTCGCGGTGTAGGCCTCGACCCGCTTTCGCAGCGCCTTGCGGTAGACGAGCTCTTCATCGACCTTGCCCCCGCGCAGATCGCTCACGATCTCCACGAGGTAGTCCTCGACCGGCTCGTCGGCAAAGAGCCGGGCGTACAGCTCGCGCTGGACGCGCTTGGCGAGCTCGGTCCAGTCGCGGCGCACGACCTCCATGCCGGTGAAGACCACGCGTTGATGCCCGTCGTCTTCGACGAGCCCGGCGTAACGCTTTCTCGCGCCGACGGTGCCGTGCCGGACGGCCGGTAGAAGGAGCCGCAGGTAGACCGTCTCGAACTCCAGCTCGAGCCGGCTCTCGACATCCCACGTCTCCTTGATGTGGGCGGAAAGGTCCTCGTTGAGACGCCCGACCAGCTTGCGGCCGACCGCCGCTGCCTTGGCCGCGTCCTTTTCGTCCGGCAGAACGAACAGGCTGTCGGTATCGCCGTAGAGCACGCGGTGGCCGTAACCCTCGATCTTTCTCTTCGACCACAGCAGCAACTCTCGTCCGAAACCGGTGATCGCGTTGGCGAGCGCGGGGTCGTGAAAGCGGCACGCGGGGGTGCCGAGCACACCGTAAAACGAGTTCATCAGGATCTTGATCGCCTGGCTCGCGACGGTGTCGCCCTCGCGTTTGGCCCGCTCGCGGCGTGGGAAGAGCTCGTCGAGCATCCCCGTCAGGATGCCCGGCTCGCGGCGGAAGGCGGCGCCGGTCGGGGCCACGATCGGATCGACGACGTCGTGCGGCGGGATGAGGTGACCGAGCGGGTCGATCTGGAAGGTCCGGATGATGGACGGGTACAGGCTCTTGAAGTCGAAGACGAGGACGTTCTTGTAGAGCCCCGGCTCGGGCTCGAGGACGTGCCCGC
>JBFJTV010000054.1:0-10304 GCA_041625075.1 Candidatus Polarisedimenticolaceae bacterium
CGGAGCGATTTGCCCCCAACCTGTCTCCCAAACGGCCCAAGTGCGGCATCGTGACAGCCGTGCGAGCCGGTCCACGGCGCCCACTTCCAACGATCGGGTCTCACTTTCGTCACGTCTTTGCTAGAGCGCGCCCCTCTCGAGCCCGCTCGGCCGAACGCGAACCGTCTCCGAACGCTTGACCGTGACCGTGCCCGGCGCCGCACCACGGACGCGCCGGACGTTCTTTCTTCGGGTCCACTGGACGTCCACGTGCTCCTCGTCGCGGGCGTCGCTGTACCACGCGGCCAGCCCGGCCGCCTCGACGAGACATTCGCGCGATAGCTTTCCCGGATTCCGAACCACGACGTGCGCTCCGGGCCGGCCGAGAACGTGAAGCCAGAGGTCCTCGGAAGACGCGATCTTGAAGGTTAGACGATCGTTCCCCTTTCCGCTCCGTCCCACGAGAATCGTATGGCCGCCGCTGCTCCGGAAAACCCTCACGCCCTCGACGCCGACGCGGACCGCCGCACCGCTTTCACGCCGGCGACTTGCAAGACCGACCGGGATGCCTTCGCCCCGCATGGCCGCCTCGAGACCCTCAGCATCGTCCTCGGCGCGGGCGTCCTCGAATCGCCGCCGGACCGTCTCCAAACGCTCGCGCCTTGCCTGGACGCGTTCGCGGCGCTCGCGCGCCGCGACGAGACCACGTTTCGCACGCCGATGCTTACGGAAGCACTGCTCCGCGACGTCGGTCAGGGTCGACTCCGGAGGTGCGGGGATGACGACGTCTCGGTCGGGCGAGTACGGGTCGGCGACGACGATGTACCCACCCGATCGCCGGGCGTTTGCGAGACCGGCGAGCAGCGCCTCGCCCCACACCCGGTAGCGGTCCGGATCCTCGAACGTTCGCAGGTCGGCGTTGATGCGGGTCTCGACCTCCCACGCCCGACGGATCTCGCGATCGAGGATCGAGGCCAGGTCACGGAGCCTCGTGTCGTTCTCGACCGCTCGTTCGACGGCCTCATGGTAGAGACCGGCGGTGCCGGGCGGATCGTTCTTGCTCCACCGTCGCGCCGCGGCCAGCCCCTCGGGTTCCCACGGCAGAAGCCGCACTCCGGAAGTTTCCAGACGGCCCTCACGCGCGAGCGCGAGCGGGTCGGCCTCGGCCTCGATCACGGGGTCGTACTTCCCCGCACGAATCCCGTCGAGACGCTCGATCAACACCGTCCCGACGCTCGTTGCGCTCCTGCGGGATTCTTCGTCGACCAGCGCGGCGCCCGCACTCCCGACACCAAACAGCCTTCGCCGGAGCGCCTCGAACCGGGTCTTCCCCTCTCGTATCGCCATCTCCACCCGCGCGTCGATGCTGTCGGCGTCCTCGGGGACGAGGAGCCGTCCGGGAAGGCGGGGGGGCTGGTAGGTCGCGCCCACCGCAAGACGTTGGCGGGACGATCTCGGGTGGCGCGCACAGGCCGTGACCTCTCCCCGCAAACCGAGCAGGATCAGGTTGGCGCCGTGCGTGGCGAGCTCGGCAACGAGGGCCGGACCTCCGGAGAAACGAAAGACGACGACGCGGTCGAAGCCGGGCTTCTCGATCGTCTCGACGATCCCGCCGACGAGCGCACGGGCGCACGTCCCCGCAAACGGATCGGATCGGCCACGGCCGCGTTTCCCACGGACCACCGGACGCCCGAGCCAGGGTAGCTCCGGGCGGAGTGAGATCACGACCGCGAATCCGCGGTCGGCCTTCTCGAAGCGGAGGCTGTAACGATGGGGCCCCTCTGAGCGAACCCCCCGCAGAACGCCGCGTGCCACGACTCGATTCAGGTCGGCCACGACCCGGATGAGAACCAGGTTGTCCACGGAACGTTCCCCACCTTCCCCACAAAGACCACGGCCCGGCGGATGAGGCCGGGCCGTAGGGTGCGCGATATCGTGAGGCGCGGACTAGTGGTCCATCTTCGCTTTCATGCCTTCGATCGACTCGGAGAGGGCGGAGTCGATCTGATCCTCGACTTTCTCGGCGTCCTTGTTGGACGCCTCGGAGAGCTCCGAGATCAGGAGAAAGCGAGCGCGGTCGAGCATCTTGCGTTCGCGGTAGGACAGCGGCTTGACCTCGCTGAGAACCGTGAGGCTCTTGAGGACCTCGGCCACCGCCATGATGTCGCCCGTCCGCATCTTCTCGGAATTGGCCTGGTAGCGCCCTTTCCAGTCATCGTAGGTCGCAAACTCGCCGTTCTTGAGCAGCTTGAAGACCCGGGTGATCTGCCCGCGGGTCAGCACCTTGCGGAGCCCGACCGCCGTCGTGTTCCCGACGGGGACCATCACCATGCTGTCCGAGGCGAGAATCCTGAGCCGGTAGAAGGATGAAGTGCTCTCTCCGATGGTTTTCTTGGCGACCTGCTCGATCACTCCCACGCCGTGGTTTGGGTATACGACCTTGTCACCTACCTTGAACTCCAACGCGTCCTCCCTCTGCCCCCCCTCAGGAAATCGAGCCCTCGAGACTCCGGTTTCGATACTGAGAAGTCGATTCATCCTAGCACGCATCACACACTCTGTCAATACTTTATGAGAATCCGGGAGCTCAACCGCAGCGCGGGATCCGCAGGTTTTGCCCCACGCGGATGACGTATTTGGGTGCCCGGATCCCGTTGATCGCGGCAAGCTCCCCGACCGACACACAACGGTGGCGGGAGGCGATCCTCCCGAGGGTGTCACCGCGCTGAACGGTGTAGGGGACCATCTCGCCGCCCGCGGGGTAGTTGGCGTCGTGCAGCTTCCGCGCCCGGGCCAAAAGCTCGCCTTCCAGACAGCGACGCTCGTAGACCTCGACGAGGATCTCGGGGACGATGATCTCCTCCCCCGCCTCGACCCGCTCTCCCGGCCCGAGCTTCGGGTTGAGGTTGCGAAGGGTCCGGAACCACCCGTTCGGGTTGTGCTCCTGGCCCAAACAGACCGCGAGCTCACCGATGGCGATCTCCTCCTCGACCCGGAGCATCGCCCGGCGAACGTCGTGGACCGGGAACTCGAGGTCGTAGTCCTCGGCATGCAGGAACAGCCACGCCGCCGCCAGGACGCGCGGGACGTACTCCCGCGTCTCTTTGGGAAGCGAGTAGAACACCCGGCTGTCCCACAGGCTCGCTCCGCCGTAGCGCTGGTGCAGCCCTCGGAGACGGTTCTCCCCGCCGTTGTAGGCAGCGAGGGCCTTGGCGAGGCTGTCGTTCAAGACGGCGAACTGCTCGTTGAGGTAGGCGACGTTGGCGCGCGTCGCCGCGGCGGGATCGAGTCGCGTGTCGAACCCGTCGACCTCCACCAGCCCGTAACGCCTCCCGGTGGGTTTGATGAACTGCAGCGGCCCCGCGGCGCCCGCGCGGGAGAACGCGTGAACCTTGCCGCCCGACTCGGTGGCGATCATCGCGAACAGCAAAGCCTCGGGGAGGCCGGCCTCCTCGTAGATCGGCGCGATATCGTCACGAAGGAACTGGTAGTTCTCGTAGGCCGTCATCAGCATCGGACGCAGCCACGTCAGCCAGTCATCGAGCGCCGCGCTGACGGGACCGTTGAGATCAATGATCTCGCGGAGATCGGTTCCGCGAAGAAGCGAGACGGTGTGCCCCATCTCGGGCATGACTTCGACGAACCCCGACGTCCCCGGCTCGCGTTCGAGATCGAGCTGGGCGATCTCCTCGAACGTTCTGATGCGGTAGGCCTGCTGTTTGATCGCGAGACTCTGACGACCGAGCAGCTCGTCGAACGCACCGAGAAACCGTGTCATCTCGCAACCGGGAGTGACGTCGCACTCCGCGGCCGCCGCGTCGAGCTGTGTGGTCGCGTGAGAGATCCGGCTCTCGCCCCCGATCTCCTCGCCCTGAGTCAGAAGATCGATCCCCTCCAGATAGGCGGCGCGTCCCTCGTCGAGCCGGGCGTAGATCGCGTCGACCTCCCGTGAGGTCTCGGCCGGCGCCGGTGCCTCGGCTTGCTGCTCGACCGGGATCGGATCCGGCTCCGCGGGCGGGAGGGGTTGTCTGGTGGCGCACCCTGCCAGCGCGACCACGGCGATCATCGCCGCCGCCGTGGAACGGCGCACAGTACTCCCCACCCTGCATCGATTAGCGAACATCGGAGCTCCTTCCCCGCCGGTCCCGTGAAGATACGGCGAACCCGCAAATCGGCAAAGGCGACGATGACGCTGTCCGGGACAACCCGTAAAACACCGATTATACCCGAGAGCCTGTCCGCGAGTCCCCACGTCGTTACTGGATTCGGGCTTCGATGCGGTCGAGTGTCGATTGGACCTCGGATTGACCGGGGTCGAGCTCGAGCGAGCGGCGTAGCCACACCGCCGCCGTGGAGAGATCGCCCTGCTGGCCATAGGCACGCGCGATGGCGTTGTAGACATCGGGACTCTCGCGGCCGTTGTCGGCGGCGTACTCGAACTCGACGACGGCCTCGTCGAGACGTCCCGACCGCGCAAGCGCGCTTCCCAGATTGACCCGCGCGTCGAGGTTGTGGGGATTGATGCGCAGGGCTCGCTCGAGCAGGGTGATCGCTTCGGCCTCGCGACCGTGTCTTCCGTAGAACGCACCGAGGTTCGCCATCGAGCCACCGTGGTCCGGGTTGGCGTCGAGCGCACGAAGCAGAAGACTCTCGGCCGTGCGCATGTCGCCGGTGCTCTCGTGAACGATGGCGAGCCAGTTCAGGTGCATGACCGAGCGCGGATTGACCTCGAGCGACTGCTCGAGAAGCGGCGTGAGTCCGGGAAGCTGCCCGCGCTGGCTCGACACCTTGAACAGGGTCACCATCGCTTCCTGGTTCGTCGGGTCCTGGGCGAGCACCGCGCGCGCCACACGCTCGGCCGAGTCGATGTCGCCGCTGTCATAGAACAGACGGCTCAGCGAGGCGCCGAGAAACCACTGCCCCGCCTCGATCCGGCGACTGAAGACGTCGATCCCCTCTTCGGTCCGCCCCGCCCGCCGGTAGGTGTTGGCGATCTGGCCCGCGGTCAGCGAGTCCTCCGCACCCATGGTGTCGAGGACCCGTACGCTGGCCTCGATCGCCTCGTCGTAGCGTTCCTGCCGGAGACGCACGCTGAACAACTGTCGGAGCGCCACCTTGTAGTCGGGCTGGATCTCGAGCGCACGGAGGACCTCCTTCTCCGCACCCTCGAGATCGCCCGAGTCGAGCAGCACAGCCGCCAGGTTCGTCAGACCGGTGAGGGTCTCGGTGCCGCCGGGTTCCCCGGAGACGCCCCCCGCGGCAGCGCTCGCGATCTCACCCCCGGGTGTCGCCTCGCCGCCGCCGATGTAACCGAGCGACCGCAGGTTTTCGACGATCGCAGCCTCGGCCTCCGCCACCGCCTCGCTTCTCTGCGCCGCATCGATCCGGAAGGGGCTGACCTCGTAGGTCGCGACCCGGGTCTCGGGGAAGCGTTCGCGAAATCCCGGTGCGATCGCCTCGCTGAGGACGCGACCGTCGCTGTCTTCCGGCACCGGGAGACCGGCGAGATACAGCACCGTCGGGGTGATGTCGAGCATCGACGTCGTGTCGAGCTTCTGCGGGACGATATCGGGCCCCGCGATCACGAGGACGCCGTACTGTCGGTGCCATCGCCCCGGCATCCCCTCGATGTCGGCCGTCTCGCCCCGCGGCCGATCGGCGTCGTTGAGGAAACCGTGGTCCGACAGCACGATCACGGTCGTGTCGCGGTCGGCGGCAGAGAGAAGCTCCCCGAGCAGCTTGTCCTGGTAGACGTAGATGGCGTCGACGGCGCCGCCGTAGCGACGCGTATCGTCGGGGGCGATGCCTTCGAGCACCGGGGCAACGTAGTGCATGAACCGATGACCGACCTCATCGACGGCCTGGTAGTAGACCGCCGTCAGGTCGGCCTGCTCACGGCCGAGCAGATCCAGGGCGATGCGGTGGTAGTTCGTCGTCGACGACAGGATCTTGGTGAGATGGTTGACCGGCTCGCGGTAGGCCTTGGTTCGATCGACTTCGACGCGCGCCCGGCCGGCCTCGAACTCGTCCTCGGTGATATCGACGAAGGGCGCGACGTCGTCGTACGTGATCGCGTCGTCGGTGATCAACTTCGGCCGGATCTCATCGAAGTACGCCGCCGGGTGCGTCGCCCCCACACCCCCGGTGGGAAGCTCGAAGTCGAACAGCGAATAGGCGACCCGGTCGCTGATCATGTGACCGTTGATCGCCTCCGCAGGCCAGGTCGCCCACCACGCGACGATGTCGGTGGTGAGACCGGCGTCGCTGAAGAGGTTCCATAACGCACGCACGCGCCGGAACCGGCTGTTGACGGGAACGTGCTGCCCCGTGGCGGGATCCCGAATCAGGAAGTCGAGGATTCCGTGACGGTCGGCGGTGACGCCGGTGGCGACGCTCGTCCATATCAAGGGACTCAGGATCGGGGTCAGGGCCTTGATGTTCCCCCACGCTCCGCGCTTGCGAAGCGCCGCGAGGTTCGGAAGAAGTCCTCGTTCGATGAGCGGGTCGGCGATCTGCCAGTCGGCACCGTCGATCCCGATGATGAGAATCTTGGTCTTCGTATCCCGGCGGAGATCGCGGACCTGGTGTCGGAGCTCGGCCTCCCGCAACGCCGCCGTCACCGGGGATTCCTCGGCGAAGGAGATCGTGGGGAGACCTTCCACCCGTCCGTAACGCGACAACACCGCGACGACGGAGTCGCCGAACGCCTCGTCGAGCCTCGGCAGCGAGCTCTTCCCCGCGGTATCTCAAAGAAGACCGGTCAGGATCGCATCCACGGATGCGTCGAGGCGCTCGATCGGACCCGAGCCCTTCGACCGGGAAACGAGCTCGCTCGCGCCGTCGGCGGTGAGATGGACGGCGACGTCGACCGTGATGTCGAGGGTCGCCCCTTCGGGGGTCTCGTAGGCCAGGGAGCCGGCGCGCCGGTAGGGGTCGAGAATCTGGACTCTTTCGAGCCCCGGGACGGTCAGATTCACGCCCGGCTCGAGGACTCGCGAGCCGCGGAAGAGGGAGTCGAGAACGCCGATGGCTCCGTCCGGGACCGATCGGATCCCGAAACCGAGCCAGACGACCAACACGACAAAGACCCCCGCCGCCGCGATGAGCTTCGTTCGTGACGGCGGGATCTTCGGTCGCTGCGCTTTCTTGCGTGCCATCTGCGCCGTCACCCCTCAGAAAATGAAAGGATAGCAGCCAGACGGCGCCCTTAGCCGGAACGTCGGAAGACCGATGTCACCAACGTCCGCCCACGAAGATGCCGTAGTGCGTACCGCCGAGATCGACCGACTGGTCGAACGTGTCCGGAAAATCTCCGGACGCGTCGGACCATCGAAGGTCCGCACCGAGGTTGAACCACTTGCCCGCGCGCCACACGACCCCCGCGTTGAGGAAGAACCCGATACCGTTGTCGTCCTCGCTCGCGCTCAGCGACGTCCCCGGGATGCTGAACTTGACGTCGCCGTTGATATAGGCCAGACCGCCGCCGACGTAGACCTGGACCTTCTCGAGGAAGTACTTGCGGACACCGAGATCGATCTCGCGGGTCTCGACCTCGACCTTGAGGTTGTAGGTGTAGCCTACTCCGTAGGTTTGCGGAACGTAGGTGTAGCTAAGCGTTTCATCCTGCGAGCTGAACAGGACGTCGACGGCGAGCGCGACGGGCCAGTCGTGACCCCACGTGAACAGGACGCCCCACTCGTCCTGCTTTTCGAGGTCGTTGATCGCGCTCCGGGCATCGGACGGCGCCCCACTGAGATCGATCCCGAAGTCCATGTTCTTCTGTCCGTAGAAAAGATTCACCTCGCCGCCAGCCATCGCCGACGTGCACAACGTCGCAAGCACGATCGCTCCCGCAAACAACAGCAGTCTCGTTCGCATGATCGCTACCCCTTTTTGTTGGTGACGAGAGATCGCCGCCGGACGCCCGGGGAGTCGGTCGTGGAGGCGCGCTCCCGAACAACGGACGCAAAGCGTAACGAGAAGACGCAGGCGGATCAACAGTGAGAACGTCGGATTCGTTCCTATAAGACTCAATTGATCAACTTCCGGACTCACCGTGTGCGGCGCCGTGCACGAATGGGCTACAATCCGGCCGCCCTTCCCGCGCCGGAGTGGCGGAATGGCAGACGCAGGGGACTCAAAATCCCCCGCCCCTTGCGGGCGTGTGGGTTCAACTCCCACCTCCGGCACCAACAGCATCTCCAAGGTTCGCCGTCAGACGGCCACCCCGCCGACAGTACCCGGGCAGGGAGTCACCGGAGCCGAGCCGCAGGCTCGGCGAAGGACCCAGCTACGGCACCATTCGACTCGCGCGCTCGCTCAGGGCAAGCCATCGTCACTTTTTCTTCTTGGAGCGTTTGCGGTGCGGCGGTTCACGCATCGAGATCCGCTGCGTCCGCGTGTCCACCACGATGGTTCGGTCGGCGAGCATGTCGAGGCCGAGCAGACCGGAGATCTCGACGCCGCTGATCCGGCTCTGGAGCGAGAGATCGACGCCGTTGAGCCGATCGGACTCCGACGCCCGGTTTTGGAAGATCAGCCCGACGCCGGTGATCACGCGTGTCTCCGGGAATCGCCCGCCGTAACCCCACACGGTCACCTTCTCTCCGACACGCGCGGTCGGAATCCTCTCGGCGAAGCCGAGCGACAGCGTGCTGCGGGTCGCACCAGTGTCGAACAGGAACAGGCCGCGATGCCCCGTCGAGGTCTCGACCTGGACGAGCATCTGTCCCGCGACGACCCAGTATGGAATTCCGTCCTCGGTCGCGGGCAAGGTACGATCGAAGACGAGTCGCTCCTCGTTCAAGTCGATAAGGGCGTGGTATCCGTCCCAGAAGGACAGCCCGATCACACCCTGAAAACGGCCTGTCCGCTCGAGGTCGTGACGGATCGTCGTGGCGAGCGCATCGGCGTAACGCACCCCCCCGATCGAGACCGTCGGCACGAGTCCTCGGGCCGAGCGGTGCCGCTTGTCGCCCGCGCCGCCGAATGCGGTCTCGATCGCGAGCTCCTCGAACCCTCGCTTCCGGGCGATCCGCTTGACCATGAAGAGATCGGTGCTACCGGTGTCGAACATCAGCGGGACCGGTGATCGACCGCCCATGTCGGCGTCGACGAGGTAGGCCGCGATCCCTCCCGAGCCGTCACCAAGCGGCGTGAGCGAGAGCTCGACGCGATCGGGACGTTCGACCGGAACCCAGATCTCACGGTCGCCGAGCGCTTTGTAGAGATCGATCTTCCCCCGGACGGCCTCGATGAGGTCGTCGTTGCCGCCGCCGCCGAGCTCGAGAAAGCGATGGAGCCGCGCGATGATCTCTTCGCGCGTTCCGCCCGCTCCGGCGCACCAGTAGACGATCGCGGGGTCGTCGCGCCCCCGCGCGTACGCGCGGTCGAGAAGGGTTCTCGCCTCTCGTCCCCTGCCCTGCGCGTTTCGGACACGCCCGAGCGCAACCAGGCCGAGGGGATCGGCGTCGGGAAATCTCGCCAGAGGAGACAGGATCCGATCGGCGTCCTCAATCTCGCCCGCTCGAAGGCTCGCCGATCCCAGAGCCGAGGCGACGGCGGCGGAATCGGGGAGCCTCGCCTGGTCACCACGGGCCGCGGACAGCGCCTCCTCCCAGCGATCGAGCTGGAGCAGCGCGCGCACCCGCATGGCGCGAGCCTCGCCGTCCGTAGGGCTCGCCGCGATCTGGGGACGCAGCAACGCCAATGCACCATCCGCATCCCCGGATTCGAGACGTTCCCGTGCCTGTTCGACGACAACGGCGGCGCTCCCGATGTCGCCGTTGTTCTCGTCCGAGCCCGTCGCGACGCTCCCGAGCATCGCGACGACGACTGCGGCGACGAGCGCCGGAAACCTACGCGTAGACATAGACGAAGGCCGCGGCGACGATCGTCGCCGCGAGGAAATAGCCGGACACCACGAAGACTCGTGCCCGTCCGAGACGCGCGTGGAGATGACGGGCCTCGGCCCACGACCGGAGATCGTGGCGCGAGGCTCGCGTGAGGATCATTTCGAGAAGGGCCTGCCCGTCCCGGACCACGGCCGGGATCCTCCACCGCCGGCCGTGGTCGTCCACGACCACCATCGCGGGCATCCACCCCGACCGTGTCCCGAGCGGCGGATCGTAGTCGAGCATCTCGATCCTCTTCCACGCCACCTCCGCCGTGGCGCGTCGCGTCGAGAACCGCAGCCCGGACGATCCGACACCGAACTCGAGGCGAACCTCCGAGCCGCGACGGATGATCCACAGCGCCCCGGCCGCCGCGACGGCGACAACGCCCCCCATGACGACGCCGGAGTACGGCACGCTGCCGTCGGGATC
>JBFJTV010000055.1:0-10262 GCA_041625075.1 Candidatus Polarisedimenticolaceae bacterium
ACCGCGAGGTCGTCAGCCAGATGGAGCGTGCGGAGACACCGCTGATCCGCAAGGAAACGAGGGTCTATCTGCGTGACTGCTACGAGCACGCCATACAGATCATGGACACCATCGAGAACTACCGAGACCTGGTGACCGGCATGCTGGACGTGTACCTGTCGAGCGTCAGCAACAAAACCAACGAGGTCATGAAAGTCCTGACCGTGATGGCCTCGATCTTCATCCCCATGACGTTCCTCGCCGGCGTTTACGGCATGAACTTCGGGAACATGCCGGAGCTGCGCTGGAGCTGGGGCTATCCGGCCTTCTGGCTGATCGTCGCCGTTCTGGCGGCCTGCATGTTGCTGCTGTTCCGGCGCAGGCGCTGGCTATGATCGACAGCCGTTCTTCATTCCAATGACCGGAGATCAGGCTGGATCAGAAGGGAGATGTCCATGACGACCGAGCCGGAAGGGTCCGAGCCCGGCCTGCTTCGCGTCTTCCAATCGAAAGACGAGATCAAGGCCTACTACGACAAGATCGCCCGGGTCTACGACCTGCTTGCCGAACACACCGAGCAGCCGATGCGCGAAAAGGGGTTGGCCCGGCTCGCGGCCCAGCCCGGCGAAAATGTTCTCGAAATCGGCTTCGGCACCGGCCACTGCCTCGTCGAACTGGCCCAGGCTGTCGGTTCTACCGGAAGGGTCCACGGCATCGACATATCAGACTCCATGCTGTCACTCTCCCGCGAGCTACTCGAGAAGAAGGGGCTCGCCGCACGCGTCGAGCTGCACCGCGGCGATGCGGCGCAAATGCCGTACCCTGATGGCTCGCTGAACGGCGTCTTCACCAGCTTCACGCTGGAGCTATTCGACACCCCGGAGATTCCCGTGGTTTTGGTGGAGATCCGGCGGGTACTGAAGCCTGGCGGCCGCCTGGTCGTGGTGGCGCTATCCAAGGAAGGCGAGCCGAGCCTGGTCTTAAGAGCTTTCGAGTGGACGCACAAGCACTTTCCCAACCTGATGGACTGCAGGCCGATCTACGTGCGACGCGCGATCGAGGCGGCCGGGTTCTCGATAAGCCAGCACGACATCGATCACATGTGGGTGCCGGTCGAGATCGTCCTGGCAGTGGCGCGGCCTGGCCGGCGGCACGCACGCGGTCGTGGCCGGCACTCGATGGCCGAGTAGCACCCGAATACAACCGCAAACTTCCCCTCCTGGTAGACTTGTGGGCGATCCGGGTTGCGATTCCGGGAACCGTGCTGAATTCGGTGGCGGTGTACACGGGCAGCTCCTTACAGGAGGGTTCACTAATGAATGTCAGGAAACAAGCGGGATGCGTTGCGTTGCTGTTGGCGGTCTCACTGTTGTTCGACCCAGCCTCCACCTGGGCTAAGGGGGACAAGGGAGACAAGAAAGACAAGAAAGACAAGGACGATTACATCTCCTTCTCCAAGGGAGTTCCCGAGGCCGAGGCCGAGGCCGAGCCCGGCAAGGCGCTGGTCTACGTCCTGCGGCCGGCAAAGATGGGCTTCGCGATCAAGAGTTGGTTCTTCTGCGACGACGACGTGCTGGGGGTCAACAAGGGTGACAGTTGCTTTGCCGCGCAGGTCGATCCCGGCAAGCACGTCTTCTGGTCGAAGTCCGAGAACGTGGATGCCGTGGAGCTTTCAGTCGAGGCCGGCGGAACCTATTACATCCAGCAGCGTGTGCGAATGGGTGGGTTCAAGGCGCGGACCAAGCTGGACGTGCTGACGGCCGAGGAAGGGCCGGAGATCCTGGCCAAGTGCAAGCGCCAGTCGAGCCTGACGGATGCTGGACGCGAGCGCGGCGCCGCGCTGGCTGCCGAGTATCGCGAGGCGACCGAGAAGGACCTGGAACGTCGGTCGCGCCAGGCGGAGAAGGAAAGCAAGTAGAAGCGGCCGCGCTCCGGCCACCTTGATTACCGGACGTTGCTGTCGGGTGCTACTCGGCCATTCCGCGGTACGCTCCTAGGTGAGAAGCTTGTTCGAAGCGTCGAGCGCCGCGACCTTGTAGCATTCGGCGAGCGTGGGATAGTTGAAGACGGTCCCCAGGAAATAATCCAGCCCTCCGCCGAGACCCATCACGGCTTGACCGATGTGCAGCAGCTCGGTGGCTCCCGTACCGATGATGTGAACACCGAGCAGCCGCCGGGTCTCGCGATGGAACAGCATCTTGAACAAACCGCTGTCGTCGCCCAGGATCTGGCCGCGCGCGATCTCCCGATAGCGTGCCACGCCGGTCTCGTACGGCACCTTGTCCGCCGTCAATTGCTCCTCGGTGGCCCCGACCATCGAGATTTCTGGAATCGCGTAGATCCCGAACGGCAAGTTTTCGGAAGTCGCGTTCGTCTCGACGCCGAAGGCAAAGCAGGCGGCCAGCCGGCCCTGGCGGCTGGAGGTCGCCGCCAAGCTGGGATAGCCGATCACGTCGCCTGCCGCGAAGATGTGTGCGACGGACGTGCGGTACTGCTGGTCGACCTTCAATCGTCCCCGCTCGTCGGCCTCGAGGCCCGCGGCGCCGAGGTTCAGCTCCTGCGTCGCGCCGACGCGCCCGATCGAGAACAGCACGAGGTCGGAGACGATGCGCTTGCCCGATTCCAGAAACACCGCCACGCGCGACTCCGGTACCTCTCGTTTCTCGAACCGCGCGACCGTCTCGCAAAGTCGAAAGATTACATCGTTGTTGCGCATCTGATGGATCAGCTCATCAACGATCTCGCGATCGATGAACTCCAGAGGCCGGTCCCGCCGATCAACCAACGTCACATCGATGCCCAGCGTCGCGAACATCGAGGCGTACTCGATGCCGATCACTCCCGCCCCGACGACGGTCATCGTTTTAGGAAGTTGATTCAACCGCAGCACTCCGTCGCTGGTGATGATCGCCTCGTCGTCGGTGTCGACACCGGGCGGCGCCGCGGGGACTGTACCGACAGCGATCAGGATGTTGGCCGATGTCACCTCCGCCCGCTCATCGGGACCGTCGACGATCAGCTTGTGAGGGTTCGAAAACGACGCCTGTCCACGGTAGATGGCGATGCCGTTGCGACGTAGCTGATCCTCGACCACCCCGGCTTCGCGCGCCAGCACCTGGCCCACGCGACCGAGCAACTGCTGGGCGGTTGGCCGGGCGGCCAAACGCTCGGCGCCGATAAACCCGGAGCGATTGCGGATACCGGCGAAGGAGAGAACCGCGTCGCGGAAGGTCTTGCTCGGAAGCGTCCCCGTCTCGAGACTGGAGCCGCCGAGCCGGCCCCGTTTCTCTACGACGGCGACACGCTTGCCGAGCTTGGCGGCCTGAACGGCGGCACGCTGGCCCGCGGGACCGCTGCCGACGCAGACGAGGTCGTAGGAATACGAGTCAGCCATTCCCGCCGCTCCCCGGGCCATGCGATTGCTGGATCAACGTCGCCACAAGCGCGGTCCATCCGGTCTGGTGGCTGGCGCCGAGACCCGCTCCCGTGTCGCCGTTGAAGTACTCGTGGAACAGCAGATGATCGCGCCAGTGCGGGTCGCTGTCAAAGTAAGCACGATTCCCACGGAAGGGCCGCCTGCCGGCGTCGTCTCGCAGAAACAGCCGGATCAACCGTCGCGAGAGATCGTCCGCGACGGTCTGCAGGTCGACCGCGTGTCCCGACCCCAGGGGAAGCTCGGCTTTGAAGTCTTCGCCGTAGTAGCGGTGGTATTTCTGCAGCGCCTCGATGAGCAGAAAGTTCAAAGGCATCCAGATCGGGCCGCGCCAGTTCGAATTCCCACCGAACATCTCGCTGCTCGAGTCGGCTGGCTCGTAGCTCACGGTGTATTGGCGCTCGGCAACGCGCATCGAAACCGGGGCGGAGTGGTGTTCCCTGGACAGCGAGCGTACACCGTGTGGCGACAGAAACTGGCCCTCGTCGAGCACGCGTTGCAGCACGCGCCCGAGTTGCTGCTCATCTACGAGCGACAGCAGCCGGCGCCCCTGTCGGCCCGCCTCGGTGAGCGAGGCGATACGTGCCAGCAAGTGTGGCCTGAACTCGATGAACCATTCCATGCGCCGTCGGAAACGTGGCATCTGCTCCAGGACGTCGGGGTCCAGGGTTTCCACCGCGAGCAACGGAATCAGACCGACGAACGAACGCAGCCGCAGCGGGACGAGTCGTCCGCCCGGTGTGTGGATCAGGTCGTAAAAGAAGCCGTCGCCGTCGTCCCACAGCCCTCGACCCTCGAACGCCGTGTGGATCGCATTGGCGATGGCGACGAAATGCTCGAAGAACTTGGTGGCCATGTCCTCGTAGGCGGGGCGCGTGCGGCCTAGCTCGAGGGCGATGGCCAGCATGTTCAGGCAGTACATCCCCATCCAGGCCGTACCGTCGGCCTGCTCCAGGTGCCCACCGACGGGAAGGGGCGCGCTACGATCGAAGATGCCGATGTTGTCCAGACCGAGGAAGCCGCCGCTGAAGATGTTATTCCCTCCGCGGTCTTTGCGATTCACCCACCAGGTGAAATTGAGAAGTAGCTTCTGGAACACACGCTCCAGGAACAGCGTGTCCCCCGTCCCGGTAAGGTCACGGTCGATCTGGTAGACCCGCCACGCGGCCCACGCGTGTACCGGCGGATTCACGTCGCCGAAGGCCCACTCGTAGGCCGGAAGCTGTCCGCTGGGATGCGTGTACCACTCGCGCAGCAGCAGCACGAGCTGCCGTTTGGCCCACTCCGGATCGATCAGCGCGATCGGCAAGGTGTGGAACGCCAGATCCCAGGCGGCGAACCACGGGTATTCCCACTTGTCCGGCATTGACAACACGTCGAGGGCGTAAAAGTGCCTCCACTCCGCATTGCGCCCTCGCTTGCGCGACGCCGGCGGCCGAGAGTCGGTCGGATCGCCGTCGAGCCAAAGATCCACGCCGTAGTGATAGAACTGCTTGCTCCACATCAGACCGGCGAGCGCCTGGCGCTGGACGCGGCGCTCATCGTCACCGAGTCCGGGAGGCTGAATATGGTCGTAGAACGCGTCGGCCTCGGCGAGACGCCGGTCGAAGATCTCGGCGAAGTTCTCGAATGGGCGCATCTGGTCTGCATTGCTGAACCGGATGCGCGCTTCGATCGAGCCATTCGGCGCAAGGCTGGCCTTGATGTGAGCGGCGACCTTGCTCCCGCGGGCCTCGGGGTTGATGCGGTCGCGCTCCCCGTCGACAACGGCGGCATGGATCCCATCCTTGACGTACCGTCCGGCGAGAGGCTGGCCGAACAGACGCTCGGTGTTCGTCTCGTTCTCGGTGAACAACAATTCCGGGATCGCATGACCCGGGGCGTCGACGTACCACCAACGCGGTCCCACATGCCGGTGATCGGTACGGACGGCGGCCACTCCGTGCGGCCCGTCGGTCGCGACTAGCTCCGGGCGTGAACGGCGGTAACCCCAGGACCAGGCATTGCGGTACCACAGGTGGGGCAGGAGGTGCAGCGTCGCGGTCTGCGGACCGCGGTTCGTTGCGCGGATGCGACAGAGGAGGTCCTCCTCGTCAGACTTGGCGTACTCGATCAGCACGTCGAAGTAGCGGTTGTCGACGAACACTTCGGGGAGGGTGTCGATCAGCTCGAGCTCGGGGTCGTCGCGGCCGCGCAGCCGGCTCTCCTCGACCAGCCTGTCGTACGGGAAGGCGACCTGGGGGTACTTGTACAGCATCTTCATATAGGAGTGCGTCGGCGTCCCGTCGAGATAAAAGTAGTACTCCTTGACGTCCTCGCCGTGATTCCCCTGGACGTTACTCAGCCCGAACAGTCGCTCTTTGAGGATCGTGTCCCGCTCGTTCCACAGCGCGACCGCCAGACAAACGTTCTGGAATCGGTTGCAGAACCCCGCCAGCCCGTCCTCGTTCCAGCGATACGCGCGGCTGCGCGCGTGGTCGTGAGGAAAGTACTCCCACGCGTCGCCCGCCTCGCTGTAGTCTTCGCGGACGGTGCCCCAGGATCGCTCGCTGACGTACGGCCCCCATTTCTTCCAATCGGCGCGCCGTGCCGCGGAGTCGGCGAGGCGGGCGTGCTCGGCGGTCGGACTCTCCTGCGTCACGTAATCTCCCCGTTGGCGGGAGGCCAAAGAATAACAGAGCCGTGAGGGGGTGACCGTTGGGGTCATCGACTGGTGGTGAGGAAGTACACCTCAGCGGGATCACGGAGCCCGCGAAGAAGCGACCTGATTCAGAAGACTCGGACGAGTTGTTTGCGTTTGGAGCCAACCCGATGGGGGACGCTGTGTAGCGCTCCTTGGATTTGCTTGTGGCGAACGCGGATTCTCTCGCGTTACTCGGACTTTCATCATTCGTTAGAGAGATTGATCCCCCCTTTTGTCCGACTGTGGCCCATTCTTTCCCTTCTCCAACTAGGGATGAAGGTGTACTGTCATTCACATTGGGGAGTGTGTGTCGCTCGCGCCGCTTTCTCCAACTCGTCCTTTGTTCTCGTTCTAAAAGGAGATCGCCATGAAAAGGGCAATCGTGGTTGTCGCTCTCTTGGTATCCACGATCGTGCTCGCACTCCCCGCGAGCGCGGCCGAGGGTCGCACGCCCGTCTTTCTGGACGGAACCATCATCGGTGCGGACGGGCGGTACGTCCTCACCCGCAACATCGTCGGAGCCGCGGGTGTCCCGGTCATCACCATCGCGGGCGCCAACGTGGACCTCGATCTCAACGGGTTCACGGTCACCGGCTCCCCCGGCGCCGTCTCCATCGAGATCGTCCCGGGCCCGCCGCCGCAGGACATCAAGATCCACAACGGAACCATCGTCGGTGGCGCCGCCGGCATCATCCGGCCGCCGGGCCCCCCCTCGGAGAGGCTCGTCATCGAGGACATCAAGCTGCGCGATCAAACGGCAGACGCGATCGTCATCTTCGACACCATCGAGACCGTCCACATTCGCCGCACCAGCATCCGCAGGGCCGGCGCGAGCGGAATCGTCCTGATCGGCCCGGCCTTCACCAACGGGAGCATCGAGCACTGCTCGATCAAGGAGACCGGAGGGGACGGGATCTTCATCGACACCGCCGCCGCCTTCGAGATCTCGAACAACCAGCTCGAGGTGCCCGGGGCCGGCGCGGGGGCCAACGGGATCGTCCTGTCGTTTTGCCTCGGCTGTCTCGTGGACCAGAACGTCATCTCCGACCCCGGCTTCTTCGGAATCGAGATGCGCCAGTCGAGCGGGTGCAAGCTGTACAACAACGTCATCCGTCACGCCTTCAACACGGGGATCCACCTCGACCCCGGGAGCTCGGACAACCTCCTCCTCAACAACGTCGCGACCGACTGCGGCTTCGACATCCCGCCGGGCCACGGCCTGTGGGTCGAGGGCACCCGGAATCACATCGAGGGGAACACGTTCAACGCCAACCAGGCCTGTGGCATGCTCTTCGACTTTGCATCGTCCTTCAACACGTTCGGCCGGAACATGGCGAGGGGCAACGGGCCGGGTTGCGTGTTCCCGTGCATCCTGCTCTTTCCGCCCGACTCCTGCGATGCTTCCGCCGTGGGAAACGACACGTCGCTGGAAAACATGATTCCCGGTCCTCCTCCTTTCTGAGGTGGCTGGCCTGGTGCCAAGAGGAGGATGAATCATGAGACGGATTTCGCTTCTGTTTCTTCTGATGGCCGCGGTCGCGGGGTCGTTCGCGTACACGGCGACCCCCGTCTGGGTGACGCCCGACGTTCCCACCACCGAGACGCTCAACGGCACGACGCTGCTCCCATGGGAGATCTACCGATACGACGGGGCGAGCTACACGCTCGCGCTGTCCGTGCCGGGCACCCCGGATCTCAACGCGATCCACAAGATGGACCTGCCCGGCGACTGGCTGTTCTCGGTCGAGGCGCCCTCGACCCTCGGCGGCGCGCTCATGCCCGCGGGGACCGTCGCCGAGGCGCGTGACGTGATCCGCTGGGACTCCGCCGCGGGCGTCTACACGATCTGTTTCTCCGGGGCGCTCGCCGGGGTTCCGCCGGGGACGAACATCGATTCGGTGTACCTGGATGGAGGGGACACCGCGGACCTGATCGTCGGCTTCGACGTCCCGACCGACGTTCCGCCGTTCGTCGGCCCCACGGCCTTCGAGCCGAACGACCTGGTTCGATTCGTGCCGACCGGGCCGGGGATCTGTCCCGGTTGGACCATCGCCGCCGCCAACCCGGTCCTGGATGCCACGTTGACCCTGCCGCCGATTCCGATCACGACGAACACGGACGGTGCGGACAGGCTGCGACCGGGACCAACACCCGTGTCCGCGGGCTGGGTCGTTGCCTTCGACGTTCCCACCGACCTTCCGCCGTTCGCCGGTCCCGCGGCTTTCACACCCGGCGACCTCGTCGAATACAACGGGGTCCTGGGAGTGTTCTCGCTGTTCGAGCCGCTGCTCGGGTGGCCGATCAGCAGCATCGTGGACGGTGTCTCCTGCGGCGGCGGTACTCCGGGTCGGGTCTTTGTCAACATGATGATGGGCAAAGCGGTGGCGCCTGCGGGTGACCTTGTCTTCGTGTGGACGGGGAGCTGCGCGGCGGGTGCCCAGGACTACGGCATCTACCAGGGTACAATCCTGGCCTGGTACTCTCACTCGCTCTTGACGTGCACGGACCCGCCACCATTCCTCACCGAGCAGCTCACGCCCGGCGGGGGCGACCACTACTACCTCGTGGTGCCGTTGAGCACCTGCAAGGGCATCGAGGGCTCCTACGGGAGATGCTCCACGGGCCTCTGTCTGCCGGGTGACGAAAGGCCGGTCGGCGGCGCCGTGTGCGCCGCCCCGCAGGTGATCCCGACGGCTCCGGCGTGTCCGTGACGGGTCGGGAACGCCAGAGACGGGCCGTTCTTCGTGGTGAGTGCATGGTTCGACATCAGGGGCTGAGGTGGAGGCGGCTCAGGGTGCTCTGTCCCGTAATTGGGTAAGGCCAAGACTCCTTCATCTCCATCTTGACCCGACTGATGCCCACAGCTGCGTTTCAGTCTACTTAGAATACCGTACGAGTATCGTCTATGATGACTGGCCCTGAAGCGTCATCAAGAGAAGAAGTATCAACACACCGGTCGGCGTCGATTGGCAGGTTGCGGTCGAGGGCGAGATCAATCTCGGGTGGGTTGCGCCATGAGCATGAGGATCGCAAGGCTGCTGGCGGGAGTCCTGGTGGCCGGCGTGACCCTCGGCCTGGGCATCATACCGAGCGCCGCTCAGGGGGCCGAGGTTCTCGATGCGCCGCAGTTCGATCCTCGCAATCCCGCATACGCGGTCTACGCCGGTTCCGGTGTCTACCTCGCCGATGGTCGCGTCGTGTGGCTTCTACGTATCGACCCGAAGATCCCTCTGCTATCACCCGAGGACCGCAAAGTCGGGCTCCGGCTGCGGTTGAACGCGACCTTCGGGTTCTACTTGCTCGAGTCGGGCGACGTGCCGGGAACCCTGGACGCGAACGTCTCAACCGCTGCCTTCGTTCCGGGGCTCGGGTTCCCGGTGATGGTCAAGACGAACTGGATGCTCGAGCCCTTCCTGGACTTCGGGGTTTCCGTGGGAACAGAGGCCGACGATACCATTCTCGTTCACGGGATCGGTTTGCGCTCCCGAGCCGAGTTCCACGACGACAAGTTCGACTACACGCTGTGGAACGAGGCGATCGCCGCGGGGAACTCGGATACTAACTTCGACTCGATCGACAATTACGGCGTCTTCAGGACCGACCTCGAGGTTCGGGGGCTCATCCGCTACAAGGTGGGCAAGCGGTGGTTCGATCTCGGATTGCTCACCAAGTTCGACTGGTACTTCGACCCGGTGATCGTCGAGCCGGGCATGGGCGACACGAACGAGATCAACCAGATGTACCAGATCGGCTTGACCACCGGTCCGACCGAGCGCTGGAAGCTCTTCAAGGTCTTCACTACCCCCCGGGTCGGGCTAGCGTACTACTTCGGCGACGCCTCCGGCATCCGCATCATCTTCCGCTTCCTCAACTAGAGCCGGCCGGGAATCCTCGAGTTGCCGGATTCTGAACAAGGACGGAACTCAGCCCCTCCACCGTATCTCCGCTTATACTTCTCAGCCGCGCGCGGAAGGGGACTGATCAGCGGAGGATCAGTGAAGATCAGTGCCAAGGACCGACAGCCTTCGCGAATCAACTCGATCGTTGGCTGACAGTCTCCAGGAAAACGAGACTTCTTGATGGAGCCACAATCCATGAGTCCGGGTATCCGCTGGATGGGCCTGATCGTTTTTGTCGTCGTCTGTCTCGGCGTAGGCGGCCTGGGGG
>JBFJTV010000056.1:0-10250 GCA_041625075.1 Candidatus Polarisedimenticolaceae bacterium
AAGCGGCGCTGTAGACCCAGCCCCCGTCCGGACCCGTGGTGGTCCAGAAACCGAGCCCGCGTCCGTCGTCCCCCGATCCGCTCCCCTGCCCGCCGGAACCGGCGGTGAGCATGGGGTCATCGATGAACGGCCCGGGAAGGTCGAGGTCGGGCGGGGTCGGCGCCGGGGCACTGGCGAAGAAACCGATCGCGACGACGATCAACAAACCCCGCACCGCCACGCGGCGGGCCTTGACTTTCTTTGACGACACTTCTCGAGAAACGACGGCGTTGTCCATTCCGTCCCCCTCCGCGGACACCGCGGCCCGCGTCGGCCGGCTGACGCCCGGCCCTTTACACCTGTATCCGGAGCGCTCGGAATCACACGGGTGGATGGCAACCCTCCCCCGAGGGTCCGGTCCCCCTCTGTCTCTGGGTCAACAAGACCGGGGAGAAAGCACGATGTCAACGGTTTTTGGGGAGGGGATTGTGACCAAAAGAGTCGGGATTTGCGACGTCACCAATCCGAGTAGTACGTCCCGTCGAGCGCGATGCCGTCCGACAACGAGTAGACGTCGTAGATGTTCTCGCCGCCCCACGAGGTGCTGTCGAAATCGTCCTGGTAGGAGCGCATGCCCCACTCGGCCTCCCCCGTGATCGGGTCGATCGGGATCCGAACCAGAAAACGCATCGTCTTGCTCTCCGGAGAGGACGGGTCGCCCACCTCGACCCCCTCGACGAGTTCCTCGAGATCACGGGGGTAACCCCGCTGATCGACATCGCTCTGCGTGATCAGACCCTCGTCGACGTATCGTTTGTACATGTCGATCGAGTCGCGCATCATCTGGAGGGTCATGCGGAGGTGTTCCTCGCGCTGCCGCTTCTCCCTCCAGTGATTGATCGGGGCGACCGCGGCTGCGAGGACCACCAGAACGGCAAGAACGACGATCAGCTCGATATACGTCAGGCCCCGCTCGCCCGATCCGATCCTGCGGTGCATCTTCATCAACAGCACGAACCTTTGCCTCCCTCAAGTAATCTACGGAACGGGTGGGGGTGTTGTCTAATCGCGGCAACCGCTCCGTTCCGCTTGACGCTCGCCTCGCCCGAAACCTAGCATATCCAGACAAAACCGCTCGACGATCCGGGGGCCTCATGGCGAACGACGCGAAGGGAAAAGGCAAAGACGACAAGGGGATCCACGTCCTCCTCGACGAGAACCGGCGGTTCGACCCGTCACCGGAGTTCGTCAAGGCGGCGCGAGCGGCGGACCCCGGGGTCTACGACTCGGCGGCAGCCGACCCGGAGGCGTTCTGGGCGGGATTCGCCTCGGAGCTGACGTGGGCGAAACCGTGGAAGAAGGTGCTCGAGGGCGAGGGTCCCGACGCGCGGTGGTTCGTCGGCGGCCGGATCAATGCCTGCGTCAACTGCGTCGACCGCCATATCGAGGGCCCGACGCGGAACAAGGCCGCGATCATCTGGGAGGGCGAGCCGGGCGAGCAGCGCACGTGGACCTATTTCGATCTCTATCGCGAAGTCAACAAGTTCGCCAACGCGCTCAAAGGTCTGGGCGTCGGCAAGGGCGATCGCGTGGCCATCTACCTCCCGATGATTCCCGAGGCGGTCGTCGCCATGCTCGGCTGCGCCCGGATCGGAGCGATCCACAGCGTCGTCTTCGGCGGGTTCTCCGCCGACTCGCTTCGCGACAGGATCAATGACGCCGAGGCGAAGGTGCTGATCACGGCGGACGGCGGCTATCGCCGCGGATCGAGCCTGCCGCTCAAGCAGATGGCGGACGCGGCACTCGAGGAGACACCCTCGATCGAGCACGTCATCGTCGTCAAGCGCGGCGATTTCCCGCTGCACGTCAAGGAGGGTCGCGATCACTGGTACCACCGCCTGATGCAGGACGCCGGCCCGTGGTGCGAGCCGGAGGCCGTCGAGAGCAACGACCCGCTGTTCATCCTGTACACCTCCGGCACCACCGGAAAGCCCAAGGGGATCACCCACGGCACCGGGGGCTACCTGACGGGAACCTATGCCACGACGCGCTGGGTTTTCGATCTCAAGGAAGACGACGTGTTCTGGTGCACCGCCGACATCGGCTGGGTGACCGGGCACTCGTACATTGTTTACGGGCCGCTCGCGGCGGGTGCGACTCAGGTGATCTATGAAGGCGCTCCCGACTGGCCCGAACGCGACCGCCTCTGGGAAATCTGCGACCGCTACGGGGTCAGTGTGTTCTACACCGCCCCCACCGCGATTCGCGCGTTCATGAAGTGGGGCGACAAGTGGCCGGCAAAGCACGATCTCGGGCGTCTGCGTCTGCTCGGCACGGTCGGCGAGCCGATCAACCCCGAGGCGTGGACGTGGTACCGCGAGCACATCGGCGGAGGACGGACGCCGATCGTCGACACCTGGTGGCAGACCGAGACCGGTCAAATCCTGATCTCTCCCCTTCCGGCGTTGGTCTCGACCAAACCGGGATCGGCAACGCGGCCCTTTCCCGGGATCGAGGCGAAGATCCTCAACGACGGGGCCGACGAGATCCCGGTCGGTGGCGGCTTCCTCGCGCTGACCAGGCCGTGGCCTGCGCGAACACTCGGGATCTGGGGTGACGAGGAACGCTTCATCGAGACCTACTGGAGCAAGTGGGATCGCAACACCTACTTCACCGGCGACGGCGCCAAGCGGGACGAGGACGGCTACTTCTGGATCCTCGGGCGCGTCGATGACGTCATGAACGTCGCGGGACACCGCATCGGGACGATGGAGGTCGAGTCGGCGGCAGTCGATCACGAGTCGGTCGCGGAGGCGGCGGTCATCGGCATCCCCCACGAGATCAAGGGCACCGCGATCGTCGCGTTCGTCAGCCTGCGCGAGGGGTTCAAGCCGGGGCTCGAGCTTTCCGAGGAGATCCGCGAGCACGTCGCGACGAAGATCGGCGCGATCGCGCGCCCCCAAGAGGTGCTGTTCGCGGCCGACCTCCCAAAGACCCGCTCGGGGAAGATCATGCGACGGCTGCTCCGGGACATCGCCGAGGGGAACGCGCTCGGGGACACGACCACCCTGGCCGACCCCGCGGTGGTCGAGCGGCTCAAGAAGCAGTACGAAGACACCGCAGAGTAAGGAAGGGGGACATGCCTTTGTTGCCCCAAAAGTGCCAGACCTCCTATCGAAATTGAAGCTAAGCAGCTCCGACGGAGTCGGAGGTGTGGCACTTTTTGACCAACAAAGGCATGTCCCCGGCTTTTTAGACGGGGTCGCGGTTCTTGCGCGAGAACAGACGCTTGAAGAACCCGCGCTTGTGTAACGAGCAGTCCGCTCTCGGCTCGGTTCCGCTGGCAAACAGCTCGGCACGGCTTTCCGGGCATCCCCCGACCGCACGCATCCCGCTTTCGAGGTCGACCACGACCCGGATCACCTCGCGCGGCCGATCGAACGAGACGGGATCGTCGAGCCCCGCGCGCTTCATGAAGTCCACCCAGATCGGGAGCGCACCGGAGGCCCCGGTCAACCCGGTCCGCGCGTTGTCGTCGTACCCGACCCACGTCAGCGCCAGGACGGACGGCGTGTAACCGACGAACCAAGCGTCGCGCGTATCGTCGGTGGTACCCGTCTTGCCCGCCGCGTTTCCGCGGTAGCCCAGCCAGCGTGACGACTTCCCCGTGCCGCGCGTCATGACGCCCTGCAGCACGGTGTTGACGAGGTAGGCCGAGCTCGCGCTGACGGCGCGTGTCCCCTGGCCGCGGGGCTCGATCAGAACCTCGCCCTCGGCATTCACGACCATCTTGATGATCCGTGGCTCGACGCGGATCCCCCCGTTGGCAAGCGTGCCGTAGGCCTTCGCCAATTCCAGTGGGGTGACCTCCTGCGCACCGAGCGCGAGCGACGGCAGAGGTCGAAACGGACCCTCGAAGCCGGCGCGCTCGGCGACCCGTGCGACCTCGGCGAGACCGATGGCCTGCGCGGCCCGCACGGTCGGGACGTTGAGCGAGTTCTCGAGCGCGTCCCGCGCGCTCACCGTCCCACGGAACTCACCGTCGTAATTCGCGGGAGTCCACCGCCGACCGCCCGAGACCAACTCGAGCGGCTCGTCCTCGAGCGGTGACGCCACGGTGAGGCCGCGCCCCCGGCCGTGCTCTTCCGCTGCGAACCCGGCGAGGTAGACAAACGGCTTGAACACCGAGCCTGGTTGACGCCGGGCCTGGGTCGCGCGGTTGAACTGGCTGCGACCGAAGCTCCGACCGCCGAGCATCGCGAGGATCTCGCCGGTCCCCGGCCGTGTCACCAGCACGAGACCCTCGAGCGTCCGCTTGTCGTGTTGCCGTCGCACGAGCGGCGCGGAGGCATCGAGCCGCTCGAGCCCATCGCGCAGCGCGACCTGCGCCGACTCTTGCAAGAGCGTGTCGATCGTCGTGTAAACGCTCAGGCCCTCCTCGGACAACGTCCGTCGTGAGTAGCTGCCGTCGAGCTGCGTCCCGACGTGCGCCACGACCCAGGGTGCGAACGTGGTGCCGAGCGTCGGTGTTCCCAACTTCATCCGCTCGCCGCGCGCGCGCTCCGCATGGTCCGCGTCGATAAAGCCGAGCCGTTGCATCGCCTCGAGCACCTGGGCGCGTCGAGCGACGGCGCGGTCGGCGTGACGATAGGGGTTGTACCCCCCCGGGTTCCGGATCATCCCCGCCAGCATGGCGTGCTCGCCGAGCGTCAGCTCGTCGATCGCCCGCCCGAAGTAGAACTTGGCCGCCGCCTGCACCCCGCAGATCGCCACGGGCCCGCGTTGCCCGAGGTAAACCTCGTTGAGGTAAACCTCGAGGATCCGTTGCTTGGAGTAGCGCCAGTCCAGGACGAGGGCCATCGGAACCTCGCGGATCTTTCTCCACCAGGTCCGTTCCTGACCGAGGTACAGGTTCTTGACCGTCTGCTGCGTGATCGTGCTCCCGCCCTGGACGATCCGACCGTTCTTCGCGTTGGCAAACGCCGCACGCACGATCGCGCGCGCGTCGATCCCGGGGTGTGAGAAGAACCGCCCGTCCTCGGCGGCGAGCACGGCCTGAAGAAAACGGTCGGGGACCTCGTCGAGACCGATGACCTCGCGCTCTTCCTGTTGGGATCCGAAAAGTGTCGCGATCAGCTCGGGCTCGAACACCACCTCGCTCACACGACGACCCTCGGCGTCACGGAGGTCGTAGGCGGCATCGCTCCACACCCGCAGCTGGACTCGACGCGCGGGGCGCGAGTCCCACGGCGTTTCGAGCGCGCGGAGGTAGGCGTCGAGCGTCCTCCCTCTGAAGCGGTATTCTCCCGGGCGGGACGGCGGCAGGTCGCTCCGGGTGTAGCCCATCCGGTCGAGCCGCCGCGTCAGCGCCGACGGTGGAACCGCGCTTCCGGTCCGGACGACCAAACTGTCGGAGTAGATCCGTGAGGGAAGCTTCCACAACCGCCCCTCGAACTGCGACGTCACCTCCCCGAAGACGTACACCAGCACGGCGGCGACCAGAACGAACCCGGTCAGAGCGAGCGCGGCAACGAGCCGGAGCCGCCCGGCCAGCGAGCGGCGCTTGCGCTTGCGTCGACGACCTTTTTTGCGACGCTTGGGGAGACCGATGACGATGGTCATGTCAGGTTCTTGGTGTATGACTCAGATGGACACCCCGACGCTACCGGGTCGCGGTACCCACGGTCCCATCCCCCGGGGGAAAGACGGGCTGAGACTCCTCACCGAACTAGCGGTTGAGGGTCTCCTTGAGGGGCTTGCCCGCCTTGAAAGCCGGGGCTCGCGAGGCCGGGATATTGACGGCCTCCCCCGTGTGGGGGTTTCGGCCGACCCGCGCCTTGCGCTGTCTCGCCTCGAAGGTCCCGAACCCGCTGATGGCGACCTTGTTGCCTGCCACCAGTTCGGCCGCGACGACCCCGACGCCGGGATCCGGGTCAAAAACGGCGTCGATCACCGTTCGGGTCTCGCGGACGGACAGCCCGGTCTTCTGGGCCACCCTTTCCACTAGCTCGGCCTTGTTCACGCCAACCTCCTCGCCGCCCACGGTCAATCACCGGGAGGCCTAATGAAGCCAGGCAACCACCGGCCGGGTCCACGCCGGACCCGGCCTTTGGGTCATGTGGCCTCGCGCATCTCCTTTAACGAGGATCGAATCACGAAAACTCGGACGTTGTTGTCCTCGGGATCGACTGGAAAGAAATAGAATCCCTGGCTGTCCTCGTCGGCGCCTTCGCCCAGCGTGCCCCACATTTCCTCACCATCTTCGAAGGTCAGGACCGCCCGGCGCGCCTGCTGCTTGGCATCATCGAACTGCTTTCTGGCAACAAAGTCACGATTGCCGATGTAATCCTTGACGTAGAACATGGCTTTCATGTCGTCGCACCGGATCCGAAGCGGGACGCCCCCGCCCTCCGCCGGGAGCAAATGAAACTCCGCGAGGACCGGGTTGAAGTCATGCGTCACGCCCTTGTGGATCTCGCCATCCTTCATGTGGACGACGATCTTGTTCTCCATGCAGCCTCCGCGGAGCCCAGCGGGCCCCGTCTCGCGAATCCTAACTCCACCCGCGCGGCGGGGGCAATCTCTAACCGTCCGGATATTACAACGTTTTTGAAGGTCCAGGGAGGGATCTTGTTCGCCCTACTTTCGGTTTCGAACCGCGGGATCGTCTGCGCCGGCCTCCCGAAAGCCGCGCGCCCGCAGGCGGCAGGCGTCGCACTCGCCGCAGGGCGCCCCCCCCTCCCCGGGGTCGTAGCAGGAGACCGTCTGCCCCGGATCGACGCCGAGCTCGAGCGCCCGCCGGACGATCTCCGCCTTGGTGGCGGTGAGCAGCGGCGCGTGGACGGTGAAGCTCTCCCCCTCGACGCCCGCCTTCGTGGCCACGTTCGCCAGTATCTCGAAGGCCTCCAGAAACTCCGGGCGACAGTCGGGATAACCGCTGTAATCGACGGCGTTCACGCCGATGAACAGATCGCGTGCCCCCAGCGCCTCGGCCCACGACAGGGCGAGGGCGAGGAATACGGTGTTTCTCCCGGGCACGTAGGTCGAAGGGATCCCCTCGCCGATCTCGTCGTCGGTACGCGCGCGCGGCACCGGAGCCGCCGGATCGGTGAGCGCCGAGCCGCCATGGCCGGCAAGGTCGACGTCGACCACGCGGTGCGAGGCCGCTCCGAGCGCCGCGGCGGTCTCTCTGGCGCGGTCCACCTCGATCGCGTGACGCTGCCCGTAGCGCAACGTGAGGGCGTGGGTCTCGTATCCCTCGGCCAGCGCGATGGCGAGGGTCGTCGCCGAATCGAGCCCCCCCGAGAGCAGAACCACGGCGACTCTGCTCACTAGACGCCTCGCAGGACGCCGGGCCACAACGTCTTGTGGAGCTGGATCTGGACGCGCACCGGCAACGCGTCATTGAGCACCCAGCGAGAGAGCTCTCCGGGCTCGAGCACTCCATGCACCGGTGAAAACAACACCGGACAGCGCGACGCCAGCTCGCGGGTGCGTAGCTGCGTCACGGCCCAGTCGTAGTCCTCGCGATCGCGGATGACGAACTTGACCTCGTCGTCGCGGTCGAGAAGCGAGACGTTGTCCCAATGGTTGCGCTCGACCTCACCGCTTCCGGGACACTTGATATCGACGACGCGAGTCACGCCTTCGGGAACGAGGTCGATCGGGAGGTGCCCACCCGTTTCGAGCAGCACCGCGTAGCCGCGGGCGACAAGCTGCTTCATCAGCGGGACCGCCTCGTCCTGGAGCAGCGGCTCTCCCCCGGTCAGCTCGACGAGCCGGCAGTCGTAGCGAGCGACCTCGTCGAGGACGTCGGCCACGCTCATCGATCGTCCCTCGTGGAAGGCGTACTCCGTGTCGCACCACGAGCACCTCAGGTTGCACCCGGTCAGCCGCACGAAGACGCACGGCAGTCCCGCGCGGGTCGATTCTCCCTGGATCGAGTGGAAGATCTCGTTGACCTGGAGCATGGTTTCATTCTAGCGCCCGCCGGCTCAGGGTGACATTAAGTGTCACTCGCGGGCCCGCGCTCCCCACGTTGCCGGCTTGCCCGCTGAGCCCACAGAACCCATGTTTTTTCGGGGGAACGGCTCGCAAGGTCGCTGCGCGCCATCGAAAGAGTGACCTTGCCGGTTCCAGGAGTGAGCAAACGGGTGCGTCTCCCGCTGCTACACGCCCGGGGCGAAGCATGCAGAACGTGGAGCTCATCGTCATCGCGGCCGGCACCGTCGTTCTCGTCGGCATCGCCGCCTTTCTCGTCGGGCGTTTGACGACTCGTGGTTACCGCCGCGAGGCCGAGCGTTGGCGATCCGACCATTCGCGCCTCGAAGCGCAGCATCGCGAGCAAACCCGGGCCTTTGCGCGGCTGCGCAACGAGCAACGGTCGGTCTCGAACCTTGCTCGATCGCTACCGCACGTCGTCCGCGAGCTGAACCGCGTGGATCTCGAGCCTCGCAGCGTCCCCGGGCTCATGATCCAGCTCGCCGAGGCGGTGTTCGAGCCCGACCAGGTTCTGGTCTACATGGCGGACTCTCCCGAATCGGCGGATGGACCCAAGGAGATCGTGCTCCGCGAGCATCGCGGGTTGCGACAGGTCCCCGCGGCCATCCAGCGGATCGCCATGGGCAATGGCAAGATCGGCTGGGTCGCGGCTCACATGGTGGAGATGATCGGTGACGACTGGTTGAACATGACGCGCACCGAAGGCCGCACACTCGAGGACAACCACCCCAGCCTACGTCTCGACATGGTCGCCCCGCTGGTGCAGCACAAGGGAATGAAGGACCAGCTGCTGGGCGTGCTGTGCATCGGGCGGCCCGCCGTGCGTCCCCGGGACGAGAAGCTCATGCTGCAGGTGATCACGGACCTCGCGGCGCTCGCGCTCATGAACGTCCGCAACGTCGGCCAGCTGGCCAATCAGGCCCATCACGACGGCCTGACCAAGCTGCTCAACAAGAAGAAGTTCATGCAGGAGCTCGGTCTGCTGATCAATCGCGCCGAACGGCACGCGCAGCCTCTGGGTTTGTTCATCTTCGACATCGACCACTTCAAGAACTACAACGACGTCAACGGACACCTCGCGGGAGACGAACTCCTCAAGGGCATGGCCCGCATCATCCGGGAGAGCCTACGGCCAAACGACATGGCGTGTCGGTACGGGGGCGAGGAGTTTGTCATCGCGATGCCCGAGACCGACCTTGCCACCGCGCTCCAGCTTGCCGACAAGCTTCGCGAGACGATCGCATCCCACCCGTTCGCCCACAGCGAGAGCCAACCCTCGGGGCGCTTGAGTATCAGCGGTGGCGTCGCCGCCTTCCCGGTGAACGGCACGAACAGCACCGAGCTGCTGTCGCATGCCGACCAGGCGCTGTACAAGGCCAAGGCCGGCGGGCGCAACCGTGTGATGCGGCACCAAGGCGTCGAGATCGGAGACGCCAGCCAAGACGACGATCACGACTTCTACACCTTTGGTGACCCGCAGCTCGCGGATCGGCCCTGAACTCGCGCATGAGCACTTCACCGTTGTCGCCCCGCGAGGATGCCCGTTACGACATCCCGTCGCTGACGACGTACTTCGAGCGGATCGCCGCTGCAATTGCCGGAGAGCAGCAGCTCGGGCTGCTGTCGATCACCGTTCTCCAACGCGAATCGATCGAGAGCTCGCGAGGCTGGCACGCGTACAACGCCGTCATGCAGGAGGTCAATGCGTTCCTCGGCAGGTATCGTCGCGACAACATGCGCGATAGCGACACCCTGTTCGGGCCGAGCCAGAACGGAAACGCTTTCGTGATGTTGCTCGCCCCGCCGCGGAAAGGCCGCGATCTCGATCCGGGCGACATCCGCCGGGTGCGCCAGCGCGTCCGTCGCGCGCTGCGCGACCACCTGACACGTCACCTCCCGGCGGAGGTCTTCGAGCGGTTCGGTTGCTATGTCGGCGGGTCGCTGCTGCGGCACCAGGAAGGTGTCCCGCTCGGACGGATCGTCTACCGCGCGCTCGACGAGGCTTTCGCCGACTCGCTCCGCGATCGGGACCGCGAGAACCGCCGACACGGCATTCTTCTCCAGCGCATCCTGCGAATGGGCCTGGTCGCCGCGGTCTATCAGCCCGTGGTGGACCTTCACGAGCGCCGGGTCGAGGGCTATGAGGCCCTGACGCGGGTCCCCAAGTCGCTTTTCGACCCCGTCGAGCTGATGTTCAAGACGGCCCAGGACAACGACGCGGTCTGGACCCTGGAGCGGCTCTGCCGCAGGAAGGCCATCGAGAACCTCCC
>JBFJTV010000057.1:0-10228 GCA_041625075.1 Candidatus Polarisedimenticolaceae bacterium
CACGCTCGCCGCTCTGAACATCGCGCTCGCCGGGGCCGAAGTCGAGACGGTCCGGATCCGCATGGCCGACGGCGTCGAGCTCGCGACCGACATCTACCACCCCGATAAAGAGCCCGCCCCGGTCATCGTGATCCGCACGCCGTACGGCCGGACGGGACACGACTTCGTCGGCAAGCCATTCGTCGCCCGCGGCTACGCGGTGGCGATCCAGGACGTGCGGGGCAAGTACGACTCCGGCGCCGAGCACGAGCCCTTCGTGCACGAGCAGGCCGACGGCCTCGCGACGCTCGGCTGGATCGCGAAGCAAGAGTGGTGCAACGGCCGCATCGGCATGTGGGGAATCTCGTACAGCGCCTACGCGGGGCTGGTGCTGGCCGACACCGAGATGAAACAGCTCGCGTCGATCTTCGCCTTCTCGGGGTGGCTCGAGGCCGAGGACATCGTCCGTCCCGGAGGCGCGATGCACCTGATGCTCGACCTTCCCTGGATGCTCACGCAGCAGGGGAACCAGCAGCGCGGCCTCGGGGAGTTCGACATCGAAACGCTCTTCTTTCATTTGCCTCTGAGCGAGGCGATGCGGGCCGCGGGCATCCGCAACTCGACCTGGGAAGACCCGACCTTTCTCGAAACGATCGCCGAACGCCGGCCCGTCGGCGAGGTGACCCGGCCGATCCTCCATGTAACCGGCTGGAGCGACATGGTCTACCGGGCGAGCCTCCGCGCGTGGGAGGAGCTGTCACCCAGGGCGACCGCGCCGCAAAAGCTCGTGGTGGGCCCGTGGTTCCACGATCAAATGATGATGGGCGAGTGGGAGGTCGGCGACGCGCACTTCGGCGAGGCGTCGGGCTTCGGCATCGACGAGTTGATCGCGCTGTCCTTGCGCTGGTTTGACGCCACGCTGATGGGGAAAAAGAACGGCTTCCTCGAGGAGCCCCCCGTCACCTACTTCCTCATGGAACAAAACGCCTGGCAGAGCGAGGCGAGCTGGCCGCCGCCGGGCGAGTCCGTCCGGATGCAGCGGTGGTATCTCGACAGCGGTGGCCATGCGAACAGCGCCGCCGGCGACGGGACCCTGGCGACATCGAAGCCGGAAAAAACAGAGGCCGATCGGTTCACCTTCGACCCGCAAGACCCGGTGCCGACGCTCGGCGGCGCGAACTTCCACTTCTTTCCCGAAAAGATCGGCGTGCGCGACCAACGCGAGATCGAGCAGCGCAAGGATGTTCTCGTCTACACCTCACCGCCCCTGAGCAAGGAGATGCAGATCACCGGGAAGATCGAGGCGCGGTTGTACGTGGCGACAACGGGGAAGGACACCGACTTCACTGCCAAGCTCGTCGTGGTTCGCCCCGACGGCTACGCGCGGATCGTCGAAGAAGGGATCGCGCGCGCCAGCGCCGTTCTCGAAGAGGTCCCCCCGCCGGGGCAGCCCTTCGCGCTGACCGTCGCGATGGGGCACACCGCGATCGCGGTGCCGGCGGGCCATCGACTCCGGCTCGAGGTCTCGAGCAGCAACTTCCCCAAGTACGACCGCAACCCGAACACCGGCGAGGATCCGTTCCTCGCCACCGAGCTGAAGAAGGCGAATCAGACCGTCTTCCACACGGCCGCACGCGCGTCGTACGTCGCACTTCCCGTCCGTCGCGAGCCGCTGGTCGCCACGGCCAGGGGGCGCGAACCCCTGGTGCGCCCGGTGGCAGCCGCCGCGCCGGTCATCGCGGCCGTGGCCGGCGGCACCTCCGACGACCTGATCGCCCGCGGCCGGGAGGCGCTCGCGAAGGGCGAGATCGACGAGGCCATCGCGACCTTCGAGCGTGCCGTCGAGCTGCGCCCCGACGGCTCGGCGGAACACGTCTGGCTCGGGCAGGCGTATCTCGCGAAGCTCCAGAACGCCAGCATGTTCAAGAAGCTCGACCTGTCGAAGAAGACGCGCGCGGCCTATCTCAAGGCGATCGAGCTCGACCCGGACAATGTCGAGGCGCGATCGAACCTGGCCTCGTATTACTTCAACGCCCCCGGCATCGCCGGTGGAAGCACCTCGAAGGGGATGGAGCAGGTGGCCGAGATTCGCAAGCGCGATCCCCGGACCGCGCATCTGCTTCTCGGCCAGATGTACGCCGAAGAGAAAGAGACCGCGAAGGCCAAGCAGGAGTACCGCGCCGCGATCAAGCTCGACCCGACCGACCCCGATCCTTACTACCGCGTCGGAATCCTGTGCCAGGGCGAGAACGAGTGGGACGAGGCGTTCGAGTCTTTCGAGGCCGGCTTCCGCGTCGCCGACGATCTTCGGTCGCTCTACCAGGTCGGCCGCACCGGGGTCTTTTCGGGGCAGAGGCTCGATCGCGCCAAGCAGGCGCTGGAGCAGTACATCGCTCTGGAGCCCGAGGGTCCCGCGCTTCCGAGCGTGGCGAGCGCTCGCTGGCGTCTCGGGATGGTCTACGAGAGGCTCGGCCGCAAGGACCTCGCGCGGCGGGAGTACGAGACGGCGCTGAAGCTCAACCCGGAGCTGGAGCAGGCGCAGGAAGCGCTGGAGAATCTCCGGTAAGAAAATCAGCGGACATTAAGGGTCGATTATGCCGTCTCTGATTGACGGTGGAAAGAACCGGCCTTTGATATGTTGAGCCTAGACGCACCCCTGTGTCGCGATGAACGTGCACTTTCCGTCAGGAGGCGACCATGGCAGGCATCGTCGGTTACGGAGCGTACGTCCCGCGGAACCGAATCAAGAGCGAGGAGATCGCGATCCAGTGGGGTAAGAACCCCGAAGCGATTCGACGCGGGCTCCTCCTCGAGGAGAAGTCCGTCCCCGGTCTCGACGAGGACACCATCACGATCTCGGTGGCAGCGGCAACCGATGCCATCGCCCGTGCGGGAATCGACCCTTCGCGTATCGGCGCGGTATACGTCGGGTCGGAATCGCATCCGTATGCGGTCAAGCCCAGCGGGACCGTGCTGATCGAGGCCCTGGGGATTGGCCCGGAGGTCCACGTTGCCGACTTCGAGTTCGCCTGCAAGGCGGGCACCGAAGCGATGTTCGTCGCCCTCGGACTGGTCGAGTCAGGCCGGGTCGAGTACGCGCTGGGAATCGGCGCCGATACTTCGCAGGGCGCGCCCAACGATGCCCTCGAGTTCTCCGCGTCCGCCGGCGGCGCGGCGTACATCTTCGGGAAAGACGACCTCGTCGTCGATGTCATCGAGACATATAGCTTTACCAGCGACACACCGGACTTCTGGCGTCGCGAGTGCGAGTTCTATCCGCGGCACGGCGGACGCTTCACGGGCGAGCCTGCATACTTCAAGCACATCACCGCGGCCACCGAGGGACTTCTCGAAAAGTCCGGCATGAAGCCCTCGGACTTTCGACACGCGGTCTTTCACATGCCCAACGGGAAGTTCCCGTTCCAGGTCGGCAAAATGCTCGGATTCAAGAAAGAGCAGCTCGAAACCGGCTGGGTCGTCAACACCATGGGCAACACTTACTCGGGTTCGTCACCCACCGGTCTGGCGGCGATTCTCGATGTTGCCGATCCGGACGACATGATCCTGATCACGTCGTTCGGCTCGGGCGCGGGAAGCGACTCGTTCGCGCTGCGGACGACGTCGCGCTTGCCCGAACGACGTGAGATCGGCCGATCGGTCCGCTCGATGCTCGATGGCAAGAGGCGGTACCTGAGTTACGGCGAATACGCCAAGCTCCGCGAGAAGATCGTCATGAACGACTGACCGCGGAGGAGAGGACGGAAAGGAGGACCGCATGCGCGAAGTAGCCATCGTCGGGGCGGGGATGACCCGTTTTGGAGAGCGATGGGACACGAGCCTCCGTGACCTCTTTGCCGAGGCGGCGCTACAGGCGCTCGAAAGCGCGGGTGCCGACCACCTGGATACGGCCTACATCGGGAACATGTCCGGGGGGTGCTTTGTCGGCCAGGAGCACCTGGGCCCGATCTTGATCACACAGATCGGCATGGCGGGCGTTCCGGCCGCCCGGGTGGAGTCAGCGTGTGCCTCGGGTGGGCTCGCGCTTCGCACGGCGTTCTTCGATGTCGCTTCCGGGGCGAACGACCTCGTCCTGGCGGCGGGCGTGGAGAAGATGACCGACGGCGCGGATGTCACCGCCGTTCTCGCCACGGCGTCCGATCAGGAATACGAGGCCTACCACGGGATCACCTTTCCCGGGCTGTACGCCATGATTGCGCGAGCACACATGGACAAGTACGGCACGACCGAAGAGGATCTCGCCGCGGTCTCGGTCAAGAACCACCGCCACGGCATGCTCAATCCGAAAGCACAGTTCCGTCGCGAAATCACCGTCGATCAGGTTTTGAGCTCCTCGGTCGTCGCCGAGCCCTTGCGGTTGCTGCATTGCTCGCCGGTCAGCGACGGCGCGGCGGCGGTGCTGCTGTGCCCGCTGGACCAGGCGCATAGGTACACCGACCGTCCCGTCAAGATCCTGGGATCGGGGATGGCATCGTCGTCCATGGCGCTTGCCGATCGAGAGGATCCGGCCGTTCTCGACTCGGTGCAACTGTCGGCGGAGCGCGCTTACGAGATGGCGGGTTGCGGGCCCGGCGATATCGATGCCGCGGAGGTTCACGACTGTTTTGCCATCGCCGAGATCTGCTGTCTCGAGGCCCTGGGTCTCGTGGACAAGGGCGGAGGCGGTGCCGCCGCTCGCGACGGAGAGACGGCGCTGGGAGGACGCATCCCCGTCAACACCAGCGGCGGTCTGAAGTCCAAGGGTCATCCCGTCGGGGCAACGGGGATCGCTCAGTCGATCGAGATCTTCGAGCAGCTGCGTGGCGAGTGCGGCAAGCGTCAGGTGCAAGACGCCGGAATCGGCCTCGCGCAGAACATGGGTGGGTCCGGAGCAAGCTCCGTGGTCCACATCTTCGGGAGGGCCTGATCATGCCGAGCCCGAGATACTGGAGAGAGATCCCGTCACGCTACCGCCTGGAGGCGTCCAAGTGCACACGTTGCGGCAAAGTATCGTACCCCGTGCGACCGGTCTGTCCGGCGTGTCGCGACAAGGGGCTGGAGCGTGTCGTGCTTTCGCGAACGGGCAAGGTCGTGACGTCCACCGTCATCCACGTGCCTCCGACCGACTTCGACACCCAGGCGCCCTACGCCGTCGCCATCGTCGAGACGCCGGAAGGCGCGAGGCTGATGACACAGATCGCCGACTGTGACCCTGCGAAAGTCGGCCCGGGAATGAACGTCTCGCTCGAGTTCCGCCGAATCCGACGCGAAGGACACGGCGGCATCCTGTGTTACGGGTACAAGGGTACTCCGGAGGGCTAGGAGTCTGTGATGCGTACGGTTCGTGTGTCCGTGGAGCTACCCGAGGAACGATTCCGCGCCTACCAGGGAGAGGCCGAGCGCCGCGGGACAACCGTTCAGCAACTCGTCGAGAAGGTCGTCGAGGGTCTGCTCCGCGAGCTTGACCGGGAAGAGCGAGAGGGAACGGACCACCCGATCATTCTTTCCTGAGGACGAGCGCAGCGGATGGCGCTTGACCTGCCGGTTGTTGCGGCGGGGCTGCGGATTCCTTCCACCCCGTCTCCTTTCCCGCTGTCCCCACGACCAGCTGTGGGTTCGCGAACATTCTAGCCTCCCGCTACCTGAGGTAGAATCGCCGTAACATTCGGCTCGCCCTTGGGCACCGGGGGACCAGATCGTGATCGGCAAGAGTCTGTCTCACTTCAAGATCACCGCGAAGATCGGTGAAGGCGGCATGGGCGAGGTCTACCACGCCGAGGACACCAAGCTCGGGCGCGGCGTCGCGATCAAACTGCTGCCGCAGGCCGTGGCCGAAGATCCCGACCGTCTGGGGCGGTTCGAGCGCGAGGCCAAGGTGCTGGCGTCGCTCAACCATCCGAACATCGCCGGCATCCATCAGGTCGAAAACGCCGACGGTGTGTTCTTCCTGGTCATGGAGCTCGTCGAGGGCGAGGACCTCAAGGAACGGATCTCGCGCGGCAAGATGCCGCTCGACGAGGCGCTCACGATCGCGACACAGATCGCCGAGGCGCTCGAGGCCGCGCATGACGGTGGCATCGTCCACCGCGATCTCAAACCGGCGAACGTCAAGATCACGCCCGACGGCAAGGTCAAGGTGCTCGACTTCGGTCTGGCCAAGGCGCTCGGGGGGGACGATCCGGAAACATCGGGCAGCGGCGCAACCGCCCTCGCGCACTCGCCGACGCTGACGGTCAACACGACGGGAGCCGGCATGCTGATCGGCACCGCGGCGTACATGTCGCCCGAGCAGGCCCGCGGCCAAGCAGCCGATCGCCGCGCCGACATCTGGGCGTTCGGCGTCGTTTTGTTCGAGATGCTCACGGGCTCGACCGTCTATGCCGGCGACACGGTCTCGGACACGCTTGCCGGCGTGCTTGCGCGCGAGCCGGAATGGGACCAACTCTCGAAGGACACGCCACGCCCGATCCGTCGCCTGCTCGAACGCTGTCTCGAGAAGGACATCAAGCAAAGGCTGCAGGCGATCGGCGAGGCGCGCATCGCGATCGAGCGGTACAGAGAGAACCCGACGGCGGATCCAGGGACCGAAGCGATCGTTGAAGCCGCGCCGACCTCCACGTGGAAGCGTATCGTGCCCTGGGCGGCAGTCATCGTGCTTGCGGCTGCACTCGGCGTCATGCTTGTCGGGCAACTGGGCGGCCCCGACACGCCCGGGCCGTCGACGATGCACTCGACGCTCGTGCTGCCGGAGTCCCAGGGTCTACACCGCGGCTACGGCTCGCCGGTCGTGATTTCACCGGCAGGAGACAAGGTCGTCCAGGTCTTCCAGGCCGGCACCAACCACGAGATCCATCTTCGGGCCACCGACCAATGGGAAGGTTCGGTTCTACACGCGGGCCAGGGACCGGATCGCCCCTACCAGCCGTTCTTCTCACCCGACGGGAACTGGCTCGGCTTCGTGACGATCAACGCCATGAAGAAGGTACCGATCAGCGGCGGGACGCCGATCAAGCTCACCGACGTCAACCTCAACCGGGGCGCGACCTGGACCCCGGACGGCACGATCATCTACACGCCCGACCCGTCCAGCCCGCTGTTCCGGATCCCGGAGGCCGGGGGCGTGGGGGAACCTCTGACCGAGCTCGACAAGGAAAAGAACGAGGTCACCCATCGTTGGCCGCAGATCCTGCCCGGGGGGAAGGCCGTGCTGTTCACGGTGCACACGTCGGGATCTAGCTTTGACGGTGCGTGGATCGAGGTGCTCGACCTCGAATCGAACGAACGGCGCGTCGTCCATCGCGGCGGCACCTACGGAAGATACGTCGAATCCGGTCATCTGGTCTACATGAACCAGGGCACGCTGTTCGCGATGCCGTTCGATCTCTCCTCGCTTGCATCGACCGGCTCCCCGGCTCCCGTGGTCGAGGGTGTCGGCGCCAGTAATGAGGGCGGCGCGTACTACGACGTCTCGCGCAACGGCGTGCTGGTGTTTTCGGCGGGAGGTCTTGGTGGCGGCGCGCAATTGAAGGCGTTGTGGGTCGACCGCGAAGGACGCATCGAGCCGCTGACCGCAGAAGAGCGCGACTATCGAAACCCGCGATTTTCTCCCGACGGCAAGCGTTTGGCGGTCGAGATCGATACCGAGGGCAACACCGATATCTGGATCCTCGATCTCGAGCGTGACGTGCCGACGCGTCTGACCTTCCACGAAGGATACGACGGCGTACCCGTATGGTCACCCGACGGTCAGACCATCGCCTTCCAGTCCGAGCGCGGCGAGGGCCCCGAGGCCATCTACCGCAAGTCGGCTGACGGCTCCGGAGATGTCGAGCTGGTCGCGGCGAGCGATCGGCCTCTTGTCCCGTGGTCGTGGTCGCCCGACGGCAGGCAGATCGCGATCATGACGCAGAACCCCGAGACCCAGGTGGATCTGGAGATCCTCTCTCTGGAAGACGGTACGATCGAGCCTTTTCTGAAAACGCAGTTCACCGAATACGGACCGAACTTCTCCCCGGACGCGAAGTGGATCGTCTACGGCAACAACGAGACGGGTAATTGGGAGGCCTACGTCCGCCCTGCCGACGGGAGCCGCGGCAAATGGCAGGTGTCGTCCGGTGGTGCCACCTATCCAACCTGGTCTCGAGACGGCAGGGAGATATTTCTGGGAGGCGAGCAGGGCCGCCTCCAGGCGGTCGACGTCGACACCAGCGGCGGATCATTCCGCGTCAGCCGACCGCGTGAGCTCTTTTCGGGGCCCTTCTCGGATCTGACCACCGCCAACAACATGTACGACGTGACGCCCGACGGCGAGCGATTCGTGATGTTCCAGGGCGAGATCGACCAGTCGGCCTCGGGACACGAGCACGTCCGCGTCATCTCGAACTGGTTCACCGAGCTCAACCGCACCTTCGCAAAATAGGGACACTCTGGATTTTCGACGGACAAAGGGCCAAAACTAGGGACCCGCACCGTATCGGAGCGGGGGATCGAAAATCCAGAGTGTCCCTATTTAGTAGGAGCGGGGGAGGCCGAGGACGCGCTCGGCGATGAAGTTGAGGATCATCTCCTTGGTCACGGGCGCGGTTTTCAGCAGCCGCATGTTCTCCCAGAAGTAGATGATGCCGTACTCCTCGGAAAAGCCGTAGCCGCCCAGAGTCTCGATGGCGTGGTCCGCCGCATCGATCGCGATATCCGCCGCGAGGAGCTTCGCCATGTTCGACTTCGCGCCGACCTCGTTAGGATCGTCGTCGCGGTCGAACGCCTGCGCCGCCTGGTAGACCATCAGCCGCGCGGCCTCGGTGTGGGCCTTGATCTCGGCCAGCGGGTGCGAGATCGCCTGATAGGCCCCGATGGGCTTGTCCCCGAAGACAACCCGCTCCTTGGCGTAGTCCACCGCACGGCGAATGAGGTAGTCCGCCGTCCCGACCGCGATGGCGCCGGCGAGAATCCGCTCGGTGTTGAGCGAGTTGAACATCGCGAGCGCGCCCTGGTCCGGCTTACCAACCAGGTTCTCGGCGGGGACCTCCATGTCGTTGAAGAACAGATGCCACTGCGTCATCCCCTCGATGCCCCGCGTGGGGATGGTTCGCATCTCGAGCCCCTTCGCCTTGGTATCGACGATGAACAGCGAGATGCCGGCGCCCTTCGGCAGACCCTTCTTCTCGAGCTCCTCGTATGGCGTGGTGCGCGCCACGAACAACAGGTAGTCGGCGACGTCGGCGCCCGTGATGAAGACCTTCTGGCCGTTGACTCGGTAGACAGAGCCGTCACGCTCCGCTCGTGTCGTGATCCGGAAGGCGTTCGAGCCCGCGTCCGGCTCAGTGATCGCGAAGCAAAAGAGGCTCTTGCCCGCGGCGATATCGGGTAGGAACCGCTTCTTGAGCTCTTCGTTCGCGTTTCGGACGATGCATGCCGTGTCCATGCCCGTCACCACCATCATGGCGTTACCGAAACCGCGGGCGCCCATCTCGTCGAGCGCGATCGTCATCGGCAAAAGCCCGAGGCCGTTGCCGTCGTACTCCTCCGGCACGAGACAGCCCAACACGCCGATCTCAGCCATGGCGTTCCACAGCTCGCGCGGGAACTTCTTCTCGGCGAAGATCTCGCGCTGCATCTGCTCGCGCTTCGGCTCGAAGCCCGCGAGCACGTCGGCGATCGTCTTCTTGAGCATTTGTTGTTCTTCGGTGAGCGCGAATTCCATTTACGCCTCCAACGGTCTGAAGTGGACCAGGTCCGCGATCTCTCCCTTGCGCTCGTCGCGGAAGACCGCCTCGACGGTCGCGCCGACGCGCAGACGCGACGGGTCCTTCTCGGAGAGGAAGTACTGGAAGGTGTTGGTCGTGCCCTCGAACCGGATCATGCCATAGCCGTACGGGATCGGCCGCTGCACGCCCGTGAAGGGATCAATGAACGGAAAGGTCACGACGGTCCAGGACATCAACGTTCCTCGTGGCGGAATCTCGACGATCTCGGTCATCTCCCCGAAGCACCCGGTGCAGGCGATTCGCGGCGGGACAAGAGTACGGTCGCACTCCTCGCACCGGCTCGCGAGGATCTTGCCCTCGCGCAGGCCCCGGAGAAAGATGCTTCCGTAGCGGCCCGCGGCGTGGCGGTAGCGCAACTCGGGCGTGCCCCGGATCACGAGCGGCTCGTCCCGGTCGCTCATTGTGCCCCCAAGATCATCACTTCGTTCCAGAACGACCCTCCGAAACCGGTCGTGAGCGCGGTGCGAACGCCTTCGACCTGATGGTCA
>JBFJTV010000058.1:0-10128 GCA_041625075.1 Candidatus Polarisedimenticolaceae bacterium
CGGGGAACCGCGCCCGAACAAACCGCCATGGCACCGAGCTCGTAGTGATAGACGTGCGACCCCGACTCGACGATGACGTCGTTTCCGGGCTCGGTGTGCACCGCGATGGCGATCTGATTCCCCATCGTCCCGCTCGGAACGAACAGCGCGCGGCCCATCCCGAGTGTCTCCGCCGCGACCTCCTCGAGACGGTTGATCGTCGGATCTTCACCGTAGACGTCGTCGCCGACCTCCGCGTCCGCCATGGCCCTTCGCATCTCGCGACCCGGGCGGGTCACGGTATCGCTTCTCAGATCGATCGTGTCGGCCGGCATCACGTCAAGCTCAGACCAGCTCGGCGAATAGCTCGTTCGAGCGAAGACGCCCCGAATGCGTCAGACGCACGTGGCTCCCGCTCCACTCGAGCATCCCCGCTTCCTCGCCACGGTCCCAGGTATCGCCGAACGTTCGCCGGACGTCGATGTCGTACCGCTCCGAAACGGCGTCGAGATCGACACCGGCGAGAAGTCTGAGTCCCAGAAACAGAGCTTCTCCGAGACGTCGCCGCGCGTCCCACGGATCTTCCCAGCTGGCCGGATCCCGACCGGACTGGACATCTCCGACGTAGCCGTCGAGGTCCCGGCGGTTGGCCCGCCGGACCCTGCCGTCGTAACCGTGCGCGCCCAGGCCGAACCCCCCGTAGGGCGAATCCGTCCAGTACTTCAGGTTGTGTCTCGACTGGCGGGCCGGTCGCGAGAAGTTGGAGATCTCGTAGTGCTCGAACCCGGCCGCATCGAGAATCACGACCGTCCGATCGTAGACCTCGGCCACCGAGTCGTCGCACGCCAACCGTGTCCGGCCCGAGCCGACCGACCGCGCGAGCGGTGTCTCTTTGTCGGTTTCCAGGAGGTAAACCGAGACGTGCTCCGGCCGTGTCGCGAGCACGTGCTCGAGCGTCGACTCCCAGCCGTCGAGCTTCTCACCCGGAAGTCCCGCGATCAGATCCACGTTGGCCTCGAGAAATCCCGCATCGTGCACCCGTTGGATTGCGGAAAGCGCCTCGCTGGCGTCGTGCGCGCGACCTACGCGCCGCAGAACCGCGTCATCGAGCGACTGCACGCCCACGCTCACGCGCGTGACCCCGGCGGCGCGGTATCCCGCCAGGCGCCCGGCGGTCAGCGATTCCGGGTTGCCCTCGATCGTGATCTCGGCGTCACGGGCCAGGTCGAATCGATCGCGAACCGCTCGAAGCACCCGCGCGACCTGGTCGGCTCTCATCCTCGATGGGGTGCCCCCGCCGAGATAGACGGTGTCGACCCGCCCCGGCAGACCCGGTTGCCCGCGTCGTATCTCGGCAACGAGGCTATCCAGATAGACGTCGATGGAATCGTCCCGCCCGGCGACCGTCGGAAAGTCGCAGTAGGTGCACCGCACGGAACAAAACGGAAAATGCAGGTACAGACCCGCCGCGCCACGAACCCTCTCGCTCGACCGCGGCATCACACGAAACCCACGGCCTCTCGCGGGAGCCAGCCGTTGAGCCCGTTGGGCAGGCTCACATGGATCCACTCGGGGCGCTCGTCGCGAACCTCGAGGGTCAGGCCCTCGTGAACGGTGAACAGCGAGGCGTTGTTCTCTCCGGGGCCCGCGAGAATCTCGACCGTGTCGTGCAACACCACGGCGAGACGTGTCCCCTCGATACGCTGGTAGGTCGTATACCACGACGCCCCGACGACAGAGCCCAGCACCAGCACCGCCGCCAGCGCCCAGCCGACGAAGGCGTTCCAGTTCCCGGGTCTCGCGGCCCCCCAGGCGATCAACCCCGCCGCGACCCAGATCAACACCAGTGCCACGATCGCTTGCCGGTCCGGCCCCACCCGGTTTTGGGCCGCGCGAAGCCACCGCACCATGACAGCCTCGTCCGGAGGATCGACCCGATCGAACCGCCGCGACCGCGCGAACTCGAGGTTCGCGACGATGTCGGGGTCGGTCGGGTCCATCCGGAGCGCGCGCTCGTAGTGCAGGATGGCATCGCCGATGCGCCCCAGCTTGAAATACGCGTTACCGAGGTTGTACTCGACGCGCGGATCCTGGACCCCGTAGCGCACGACCATGTCGTACTTGTGAACGGCGGTGCCGTAGTCACTGTCTTCGTAGGCGGCGTTGCCCTCGTTGAACAACTCCTCGGGAGTCTGAGCCGTCACCGGGGTCGCGACCCACCCGGCGACGATCGCTGCGGCGACGAGCGTCCGGACCTTCACGGAAGAGCCTTCTCGAGGTCCTCGATGAGAGCCATGGCCTCCCGCAGGACCTCCTTCTTGCGCTCGGCTTCACCGGAGGCCGGTACGTAGCGTGCGAAGTCGCAGATCTCGAGACAGCTGCGATACCGCCGGCGCAGCTCCTCGTCGACGTTGTGCGATGCGAGCAGCTCGTCGGCGAGGTCGTAGGTCATGCCGGAGGCCGAGCGATCGAAGCGGTCGGCAACGTAGTCGACGAGCGAGCGCGACACCGCCTCGTGAAACTCCCCGCTGTCGAGCTGGTCGAGTTGTTTCTCGGTCGCCCGTTGGCTCTTTCTTGCCCGCGAACGCGCCCGGCGTGACCGCGCCAGACCCCGGTTGCGGCTGAACTTCTCCCGCCGGCGGCTGAGCACCACCACGGCGGGCACGACCACGAGCGGAAGAACCAGGAGCGCCACGAACCAACCGCGTTCGTGGATCCGGGGCTGCTGTTCGTCGAGCGACCCGCGCAGCTTCTTGATGAACGCGATATCTCTGCGTTGCAGGCGAATATCCCCCTGCGCGACGGCACCCTCGGAGTCGATTTCGCCGCGCCGGACGACCAGCGTCCCCGGACTCGCCACCAGCTCTCGGAAGACTCCCTGTTCCGTGTCAAAGAACGGGAACCGCACCTCGGGGAGGGCAAGCTCCCCGGGTGTCCGGGGAACGACGATCCATTCCCACGTCTTACGTGCCATGTAACGGCCCTTCTGATAGCGGGCCGACTGCGTCGTCTTGGGCTCGAAGATCCTCAGATCCGACGACCCCGCGAGCACCGGCGGCTTGGCCGACTGCAGGAAGCCCTCGCCCTCTACGGTGACGGTCAGAGCGACGGCATCGTTAACCACCGCTTCCTCGCGATCCGCCGCCAGTTTCATCGCGAAGGTCCCGACGGCCGAACTGAACCCGTCGGGGCTTATCTCGGGCAACGGCTTGACGCGGATCTCCAGCGGCTCGGTCCGGCGGACCACGTTGGTGAGACGATCAAAGGAGAAAAAATCACTGAACGAGTCCCGCGTATTGCGCCGCACCCCGAACTGCGCCGAGTAGGGGTCCAACGTGAATGTCCCCGGCGTCGTGGGGACGAGGATCTTCCGCTGGAGCGGATACGCGGTGTACCGTCGCCCCCCGAGCGTCGCCGTGTAGGACTCGCCGCGCGGATCGACATCGATCTCCTCCACCCAGAAGTTCGAGAAGGTCGGCGTATCGATCCAGCTGAAGTTCCCGACCTGCGTCCCGGCGTACAGCGTGACGTCGAGCGTCACCGGTTCGCCCTGCCACACTTCCTGCGCCCCGAGCTCGGACTTCAAAAAGACCGGGGTGGACTCGGGCGTCGAGCTCCTCCCCGAGGGCGGAAGACCCTGTGCGCTCTTGGCGACCTCGAAACGGATGGGCTCCGTCGTGTAGACCGTGTCCCCTACCCCCACCCGGATTGCCGGGATCTCGGCGATTCCTGGACCGTCGGGGAGCAGCGCGTAGACCAGACTCTCGGACTGGACCTGTTGTGTCCGGTTCCCGATCGTACTGAACGACGTGAATCGTCGAGTGCTCGGACCGCTGATCACCTTGAGGTTCGTCAGCGCCGGCAGGCGCTTGACCACGACGTCGCCGAGGTCGCTGCCCTCGGCAGTGATGACCAGGTTGACTCGTTGCGTCTCCGTGATCCGCGACGAGGGCTCGATCGACGCGGAGACGACGACCTTCGCCGATGCCACCGGAGTCGTCATCACGACGGCGGCAAGCACGACGCTGACGAAGATCGTTCTCACCAGTCCTCCTCCGCGGTCCGGCTCTCCTTGCGGGCCTCACGCATCGCACGCCGCCTCTGCGCCTCGCGCTCCTGCTCGTCGAGACTGTCCAGTAGACGGTCCGCCTCCTGCGCGGTCATCGCGCCAGGATTCTCGCGCTGTTCCTGGTCCCGTTGCTGGTCCTGCGGGCGGTCTTCGTCGGAGGGATCGGACTGCTGCTCCTGCTGCTGTTGTTGCCGTTCCTCATCGCTTTGCGACGAGTCCGGTTGCCGCTGCTCGTTGGGGTTTTCTTCCCCCTCGCCCCGCTCGTCTTCTGACTGCTGCTCCTGCTGTTGCTGTTGCTCCTGCTGCTGCTTCTCGAGGGCTCGGAGCGAGAGCTCTAGGTTTCGCTTGGCGTCGAGATCGTCCGGGTTTGCGAGGAGACTGCGGCGATAGGCGGCGGCTGCGTCCTTGTATTGCTCGGTCTTGTAGAGGGCGTTTCCGAGATTGTAGGCGGCGATCGAAGACAGCTCCGGGGCGCTCGCCAGCAACGCCTGAGTGAAGCTCTTGCGAGCCTGCTCGAAATCATCCTGGCGGTAGAGCACGTTGCCGAGGTTGTAGTGCAGCTCCGGAGAATCCGGAGCGGCCTGCTGGGCCTCGGTATAGGCCCTCTTCGCGCGCTCGTAGTCCGCCTCGTTGTAAGCCTTGTTCCCCTCGGCATTCTCACGATGGACCTTGCCGCCGAACGGCAGCAGCAGCGTTGTCGCCACGAACCCGATGACGACCGTCTTGATCACGACGAAGCCTCCGCGCGCACGACTTCGACCACCCTCGATCTTCTCCTCCGATCGCTCAGCATCGCCTCGGCGACGAGGGCGAGCAGCGCGATCATGAGAGGGATCTGGTAGCGCTCCTCGTACCGCACCCTGAGGGTGGTGCCGAACTCCCGCGCGTCCATGGCCGTCAGGGCACGGGCGATCTCCTCGACCTCGATCCCCGCCGGTGTCGCACGCGAGTACATTCCCTCGGTCTCGAGGGCCAGCCGCTCGAGAGCCGACTCGTCGAGTCGGGTCGTCACCACCTTGCCTTCCCGGTCCTTTTTGTAACCGGTGACCCGGCCTGGGGCGTTCCTGAGAGGGATCGGCGCCCCGCGACCCGTCCCCGAGCCGACCGCGTAGACCGTCACCCCGCTGTCCGCGACCACCTTCAGGGTCTCCTCGATCTCGCCTTCATGATCCTCACCGTCGGTGAACAGCACGACGACCCTGCTTCGCCCCTCGGAGTCCTTGTTGCCGAACGCGCGAACCGCCGACCGCAGGGCGTCCGCGAGCGCCGTCCCCGGTATCGGGACCGACTCGACGTCCAGGGTGCTCAGGAACAGCTTGACCGCACCGTGGTCCACCGTCAACGGACATAGCAGCGATGCCCGGCCCGCGAAGCTGACGAGCCCGACACGGTTGCCGCCGAGCTCGTCGATCAGGGCCGACGCGGAGTACAACGCCTGCCCCAGCCGGTTCGGGGGGACGTCCTCCGCGGCCATGCTCAGCGAGGTGTCGACCGCGATCACGACATCGACCCCGCGCCGCGTGATGGGCTCGAGCCGTGTCCCCCACTGCGGCCGCGCCGCGGCGATGACGGTTGCGGCCGCGGCGACCAACCACAGGATCGTCTTGACCGCGCGGCGGTGCTTGCTGACTTGACCCGTGAATCGCTCACGCCACTGCCCGCTGCCCGCGAAGCGCTCGAGCGCGCGCCGCCGCCGCCGTGCGGCCCACAGCAGCGTCGTCGCGAGAACGGGCAACATCAACAACCACCACAGCGCGTCGGGCTGCGCAAATCGCATCAGGGGATCCTCCGCAATCGTGTCGTCGCGAGAAGCCCCTCGAACAGGAACAGCCCGATCGCCGGAAGTACGAACCACGGAAAAAGCTCGTCGTAAAGAACGCGCTCGGTGCTCTCGATCTCGGTTTTCTCGAGCTTGTTGATGTCGTCGAAGATCCGTCGCAGGCCTTCGGCGTCCGTCGCCCTGAAGTACTGTCCTCCCGTTCGATCCGCGATGTCGCGCAACAGGTCCTCGTCGAGGTCCATCCGCTGGGGAACGATCGTACGCCCACGGGGACCGTCCACCGGAACGGGAGCCAGACCCTCCGTCCCGACGCCCACCGTGTACACCTTGATCGCGAGCGCCCGCGCGGCCTCGGCGGCCGCCTCGGGAGCGATCTGACCGCGGTTGTTGCGGCCGTCGGTCACGAGCACCACGATCTTGCTCCTCGCGTTGGACGACCGCAGGCGGTTGACCGCGGTCGCCAACCCCATCCCGAGCGCCGTTCCGTCCTCCTCCTGCGGAGCGAAGTCGACACCCGCGAGAAACTGCACGAACATCTCGTGATCGAGCGTCAGCGGGCAACGGGTCGTCGGAATCCCCGCGAAGACGACCAGACCGATCCGGTCGTGCGGGCGACCCTCGACGAACTCCGCGACCGTGCTCCGCGCGACGCTCAGGCGGTCGTCCGGCTGGAAGTCCAGGGCGCTCATCGAGCTCGAGTTGTCCAAGGCGATGACGATGTCCACTCCGTACGCCGACGTCGTCTCGAGCCGTGCGCCCGACTGCGGTCGCGCCAACGCCACGACCATCAGGGAGAGCGCCGCGGCCCGGATCCAGGGCAGGGTGCGCTCGACGTGAACCCATACGCTCGAAGCGATCTTGACCCGCGAGGCCGCGCGCGGGAGCTGAAGCCGGGCGTCGCCGCGCATCCGGCGGCGAACCATCGCCCCCGCCGCGGCCACGGCCAGCGGCGCGAGGATAAAGGCCCACGGGAATGCGAACCGGAAGATCACGCCGCGCCCCTCGCGCTGTCCGGTCCCGCGACCGCCGGTCGGGTGATGTCCACGATGCGGTAAGCGTCCTCGACGGCGTCGCGGCATTCGGTCGGGTCGGCGGGCGACCGGGCGAACTTCACCATGTCGCAGCGTTCCAGAAGCGCGATCGCGGCGCGCACCGCACCGGGAACCGCTCCCGCCTGCGCGAGCTCGGCCGGCAGCTCCGCGGTCGTGCGCTCGAGGAGATCGACCCGATACCTCCCCCCGAGGTACTGCTTGACGATGCGTGACAGCTCCTCGAAGAACTCCGCGACCTTCCCTTCCTCCGCAAGGCGCCGATCGAGCAGCAGGCGGAGCTGCTCGTAGACCCATTCGTGGGGCGGCATCCGGTGGAAGGGGTCGTCGCTCGCGGGTACGGCGGCGAGCCTCGGCGCCAGCCGCCGATGAAGCCACCACGCCAGGCCGGCAAGAACGAGCAGACCGCCGAGAACCCCCACGGCCGCCAGGAGCGCACCGTAGTCCGCGGGCAGGCTCACCGGCGGTTTGAGATCGGCGATCGCCGGATTCTCCTCGCCCGCCGGGAGCACGCTCTGGATCCGGACCTCGACGGGCTCGGTACGGACGACGGTCGCGTCGTCTCCGGTCCCGATCCGTATGGTGACCGACGGGACCTCGAGCGTCCCGGTCTCGAAGGCCGCAAGCGTTCCGCGCCAGACCCAGGCAACGCCGTCGTCCACGGCCTCGGGCCCCTCCCACGAGATCTCGTCGACGACGAACGGCCCGAGCTCCGGTCCGAGTCGGGGACGTTCAAGATGCGTCTCAGCCGGAACGACGATCGACAGCGTCGTCTCGAGACGGTCTCCGACGGTCGCCTCGATCGGCGAGACCGCGATCTCGACCCGGGGCACCTCCGATTCCTGGGCGGGCGCGGAAACCGCCGCCACGGCAACAACGAGTGCCACCGCGATCCGGAATCGTGCCCGCCTCTCGACCACCGCTCTACCCTCCCGCGCGGGCGACCCGGCGGGCGCGCTCGCGAAAGAAACGCACCAGTGGAGTCTCGTAGGGCTCGTCGGTCGTGAGCTCGAGAAGGTCCACACCCGTCCGGCGAAACGTCTCGCGGACACGACCGCGATCGGCCTCGGCCGCGGCGGCATAGAGCTGCCTGACGCGTGAGCTCCCGGTGTCGATGACCCCGAGCTCACCGGTCTCCGGGTCCTCCACCGCCACGAGACCCCCGGACGGCAGGGTGCTCTCCCGCGGGTCCGTCACCGACACCGCGATCACGTCGTGCTTGCGCGAGAAGACGCGGAGCGTGCGCTCGAATCCCTCGTCCTGAAAGTCGGAGACCAGAAAGACCACGGCCCGCTTGGTCATCACGTGACGCAGGTAGTCGAGCGCCTGCGTGACGTCGGTTCCCCTGCCCTCGGGGTCGAAGGCGAGCACCTCGCGCAGGACCCGCAGACCGTGCTCGCGTCCCTTGCGCGGCGGGATGTAGGTCTCGACGCGATCGGTAAAGAGAAGCAGTCCCACGCGGTCGTTGTTTCGGATGGCCGAGAAGGCGAGCAGCGCGGAGATCTCGGCCGAGATTTGCATCTTGGTGTGGGTCTCGGTCCCGAAACGCTCCGAACCGCTGACGTCGACCGCGAGTACGACGGTGAGCTCGCGTTCCTCGGTGAACTTCTTGACGAACGGATGCCCCATCCGCGCCGAGACGTTCCAGTCGATCGTCCGGACGTCGTCTCCGGGGTCGTACTCCCGCACCTCGGCGAACTCCATGCCTCTTCCACGGAAGACCGAGTGATACGAGCCTGCCAGGTTTTCGTCGACGAGACGCCGCGTTCGGATCTCCAGGCGGCGGACCCGTCGCAAAACCTCACGTGGGTTCACGGAACCTCCACCGCGTCGAACACCCTCTGCACGACCTCGTCCGGCGTCACGGATTCGGCCTCGGCTTCAAAAGACAGGATCAGGCGGTGACGAAGGACGTCGTGGCCGATGGCCTTGACGTCTTCGGGCGTGACAAATCCCCGCCCCTTGATGAAGGCGTGGGCCCTCGCGGCGGTGAGCAGGTAGATCGTGGCTCGTGGCGACGCACCGTACTGCACCAGACCCTCGAGATCGAGGTGGTATTCCCTGGGATAGCGCGTGGCCTGGACGAGACGGACAACGTAGTCCTTGACGCGGTCATCAACGTAGATCGTGTGGGTCGTCGCCCTCGCACGGTCCAGATCCTCGAGAGCGACCACCGGGGTGGCCTCGGGCTCCTTCATCCCGGTCATGCGGTCCAGGATCTCGCGCTCGTCGCCCGCCGTCGGATAGTCAATCTTCAACTTGAGCATGAAGCGATCGACCTGCGCCTCGGGGAGCGGATAGGTCCCCTCCTGCTCGATGGGATTCTGCGTGGCGAGCACGAGAAAGGGCTCGGGAAGATCGTAGGTCGTGTCTCCGAGGGTCACCTGCCGTTCCTGCATCGACTCGAGCAAGGCCGACTGCACCTTCGCCGGTGCGCGGTTGACCTCGTCGGCGAGAACGAAGTTCGCAAACAGCGGCCCCTTGCGCGGGACGAAGGTGCCTTCTTTCTGGTTGTAGATCAGCGTTCCCGTCAGATCGGCCGGGAGCAGATCGGGGGTGAACTGGATTCTCTGGAACTCGCCTCGGACCGCCCGCGCAAAGGTACGCACCGCCAGCGTCTTGGCCAGGCCGGGAACCCCCTCGAGGAGCAGGTGACCGCGGGTCAGGAGCCCGATCATCATGCGCTCGAGCAGGTAGCGCTGCCCGACGATGACCCGGCGAACCTCGGTGAGCAACTGCTCCACGATCGCGGCTTCCTGCTGGACCTTCTCCTGAACTGCCTGAACGTCGTGCTGCATGGATTCCCTCGTACTTCAGACCCGTCTTCTGTAGCTCGTAGGTGTTGCGTCCAAAAGAGTTAGGACGTCCCCGCATTTTAGGCACGGTCCCCAAGACTGTCAAACGAACGGCCTTCCCTCGGCTTCGATCCGGTCTTTTGGACAGCTTTCGTCCGGGACCTATATTCCATCGGGGATGTCCGGAGACCCGCGGCCGCCCGGCGGGCCTCTCCCGGTCCCCCAAGGGGCGACGGTTGAGCGCGACCGCATGAAGAAAAAGCTCGCAGCCTGCTTTCTGTTCGTGGCCTTCCTGTACGCCCTGGTGGGCGTCCTGGTGCCGCGGTGGCAGACCGACCCGTTCTGGCGGGTCACGCTGATCGTGTCGTTCAACGTCGTGATCGGTCTCGGAGCCGCCTGGCTGATCTCGGTCTTCCTGACCCGGCGTCTCCGCGTCGTCGCGGCGGCCGCCGCGGA
>JBFJTV010000059.1:0-10117 GCA_041625075.1 Candidatus Polarisedimenticolaceae bacterium
ATGACGACGCCGGCGGCCGCTTGGAGCCGCGCGCGAAAGGGCGCTCCACGGGCGGCCGCCTCCTCGAGCGCCAGCCGCGCGACCGAGGCGCGTGCGAGGTCGGCGCAGTACAGGACGAGATCGCACCCCGCCGCGATCGCCCCGACCGCCGCCGCTCCGCCCGCGTCCAGGCTTGCCACCGCGCCCATCTCGAGATCGTCGCTGACGACGAGGCCGCCGTACCCGAGCTTCTCCCGGAGCAGTCCGTGGACGATCGTCGGTGAGAGCGTGGCAGGAAGACCCGGCTGGGGGTCGAGTGCCGGGTAGTGCCCGTGTCCGACCATCACCGAGGCCGCCCGCGGGCCCAACAGGCGATAGGGTCGCAGGTCGTGGTCGTCGAGCTGCGTGAGGTCGCGGTCGACCGTCGGCAGCCTCTCGTGCGAGTCCACCGAGGTGTCGCCCAGCCCCGGAAAGTGCTTGAGACACCCGGCGACGCCAGTCTTCTGGAGACCGTCGAGAAACGATCCCGCCAGACGCGAGACGACGCCGGCGTCGGTTCCGAAGGAGCGATTGCCGATTCCGTTGTCGGCGTCGGCATCGGAGAGGTCGACGACCGGGGCGAAATCCAGGTTGACCCCGAGAGCGCGGAGCCCCAGGCCGGTCGCCCGTCCGAGCCGGAAGGCGGGGGCGCTCCCCGCCGGGGCGAGATCTGCCGCCGTCGGGGTAGGACCGATCCACGGTTCGAGCCGGCTGACCAGCCCGCCCTCCTGATCGATCGCGATCAGCGTGGGTGGGGGCAGCGTGCCGAGTAGGTCGGAGACCAGACCCGCCAGCTCGGCGGGCGAGTCGATATTCCGTCGAAAAAGGATCACCCCTCCGGGACGGATCTCCCTCAACGCGGCCCGGGTGTCGTCGTCCAGACGGGGACCCGGAATGCCCACCATCAGCACCCGACCGGCATCCCGGTTCCGCAAATCGGCCCCCATCCGTCGGTTCCTCCGAATACCAGAGTGTAATCCTGGTTACGAGACCGAAACCGCCCAGAATGTCACATGACCGGTAATTCTCTCTAAGCATGGACGTTCTTCCCGGGCATGCGTTCTGCTTGTCTTCGACCGGGGCGGGATCTAAGTTGACCGGCGTCGAAGGAGCGTGCTACTTTCCGCCGGACTCGCGGAGCGTGGAGGGCGGGGTCGGCGAATCCGACGGCCGCCGCGAGAGAGTCGCAGCAGGGGAATCGCATGGGCCGCAAGGTCTACACCTTATTCATTCTCCCACACGCCCATGCGCGTTTTCGCAAGGTCCACCTCTCTCGGAACTTCCTGGTGGTTTCGGTCGTTCTGGTCTTCGGCATCATGGTTGCTGGGCTGTTGTCTCCCCACCTGCTGTTCAAGCTGCAAATCCAATCCGAGAAGATGGCGGTGCTCGAGCGCGAGAACCAGCGTCTTGTAGGCGAGAAAGAGCAGTTCGAGGCCGCTCTCGCCGATCTCGGCGCACGGCTCAACGAATTCGAGGACGAGGCGTCCCGAATCGCGGTCGCGCTCGGTCTCGAGGAGCCCTCGTCCCTCGAACCGGCCGCAGGTGGCGGCGGCGACGCCGGAATGGGGCGCGTTGCTGATGTCCAGGCAATGCTCGACGAGGAGATGACCGCGGTCGGCAAACGCGCCGAGAATCTCGGACGCTCGCTCGAGGCGTTCAGCGACGCCTGGCTCGAACGCGAGCGCCTGCTGGCCTCGACCCCGAGCATCATGCCGGTCCGCGGGTGGTTCTCCGACGGTTACGGTTGGCGCAAGAACCCCGTGAGCGGCAACCGCGAGTTCCACAAGGGGATCGATATCGTGGCCCCGGCGGGCGCCGTGATTCGTGCCACCGCGGACGGTGTCGTCACGGCGTCGGGTCGTGTCGGTGGCTATGGCAAGAAGGTCGATCTCTACCACGGCTTCGGTTACAAGACACGATACGGTCACATGAGCGAGGTCTTCGTCAAGCCGGGTCAAAAGGTCCGGCGTGGTGACGCTGTTGGTCGAGTCGGTTCGACCGGTCGCTCCACCGGGCCGCACCTGCACTACGAGGTCTTCAAGGAGGGGCGGCGAGTCAACCCCTGGAATTACCTCGTCGACCGCAGCAACTAGCCCAAGGCTGGGCAGTTACCCCCATTCCAGGCCCCGCAGGGCCTCACGGGCCGCGTGATAAGCTGTGCAACGATGTCCTCCGACGAATCGGTCGAGCTCGATCCCGAGGTCCTGGCGGATCCGGTCGAAACCGACGAGGGCGAGATCACGGGTGAGATCGCGAGGCCGGTTCCCGAGGAGCGGGCCCTCGCCCCGATGGATCCCTTCCGCCGGTACATGGCGGAAATTCGCACCTACCCACCGCTGACCCGCGAGGAAGAGCAGGATCTCGCGCGGCGTTACCGGGACACCGGCGATCGTGAGGCGTTGTTTCGTCTCGTCACCGCCAACCTCATGTTAGTCGCGCGGATCGCGCTCTCCTTTCGCCGCGCCTCGCGAAATCTCCTCGATCTGATCCAGGAGGGGAACCTCGGGTTGCTTCAGGCGATCGAGAGGTTCGATCCCGAGCTGAACGTCCGGCTGCCGACCTACGCGGGTTGGTGGGTTCGGGCCTACATGGTCAAGTTCCTGCTCGACAACATTCGCCTTGTTCGGGTCGGGACGACGAACGCGCGCCGCAAGCTCCTTCGAAACCTCGCCGACGAAAAGCGGCGGCTCGAGGAGCAGGGCTTCGAGGTCGGCCCCAGGATGCTCGCCGAGCATTTCGATGTCTCGGAGGACGACGTTCGGGACGTCGAGATGGCCCTTCACGGAAAGGACGTGTCACTCGACGCGCCCGTCGGGGAGGCCGAGAGCCGGAGCCGCGAGGACGTCTTCGAGGCCCCGACGGCGGCGCCCAGCGTCGAGGAGGAGGTCGCGCGCCGGGAGCTCCAGGAGCGCACGACCGCCGCAATCGCGAGGTTCCGAAAGAATCTCAACGAGCGCGAGCGCACGATCCTCGACGACCGGATTCTATCCGAGGCCCCGCTCACTCTTCAGGCACTCGGCGACAAGTTCGGGACGACCCGGGAGGCGGTGCGACAGGCGGAGGCGCGGCTCATGAAGCGGCTGAAGCAGTTCATCCGGGACGAGATGGGCGACCTGGGGCAGATCCGCGTGGGCCCGGAGTGAGATTTCGGCGCCGGCCCCTTGATTGGCTCGTTCCTTGCAGCTATTGTTACCCACGTGTAGGCAGCGCAAGGGGAAACGAATACCCGTCCGCCGCCGAATCGCATTGCCGAGAGGTGCAAATGCAGATCCTGGTTCTTGTTGGCGTCGTCCTGATGAGCATGCTGGCGGCGGTGGGGACGGCGTCCCTGTTGATCGGTCTGGTCCTCCGGTTCATGTCGAAAGTTCGCTGATCGGGTAAGAGTTACGTGGGCCACGCTCCCCGCACGTGCTATAAGTAGCCCTTCCGCATCGTTTAACCTTTTCGCTCGGCCACGCCATGCATGATCGAATCCTCATCGTCGATGATGAGGCCGGGTCCCGGGAAGGGCTTCGCCGTCTGCTCGAGGCCTGGGGTTACGAAACTGAAACCTCGGCCTCAGGAGAGGACGCCCTCGAACGGGTCGAAAGCGGCTCGCACACCGCGGTCATCACCGACCTCGTGATGCCCGGCGTCGGCGGGCTCGAGCTGATCCGACGTCTCCAAAAGTTCTACCCGGTCCCGATCATCGTCCTCACGGGGCACGGCACGATCGAGCAGGCCGTCGAGGCGCTTCGTCTGGGCGCCCAGGACATCCTGGAGAAACCAGTCGAGCCCGCGCGGCTCAAGATCCTTCTCGAGAAGCTCGACGATACCCGCGAGCTGCTGGCCGAGAATCGACGGCTCCGCGCCGAGCTACGCGAGCGTGGCTCGTTTGGCCCGCTCCGTGGCATCTCGGACAAGATGAAGCAGGTCTTCCGGCAGGTGGAGCAGGTCGCCCCGAGCACGCTGTCGGTGCTCGTCGTCGGAGAGAGCGGCACCGGCAAGGAGCTGGTCGCACAGACGCTGCACCGGCTATCCCCGCGACGCAGAAACGAGTTCGTCGCTGTCAACTGCGCGGCCATCCCCGCGACGCTGCTCGAAAGCGAGATCTTCGGCCACGAGAAGGGCTCGTTTACCGGTGCGCACCAGCGCAAGATCGGTTGTTTCGAGATGGCCCACCACGGGACCCTCTTTCTGGACGAGATCGCCGAGATGGACGAGAACCTCCAGGCGAAGCTACTCCGGGTGCTGCAGGAGCAGCGCTTCCGGCGCGTCGGCGGACGCGAGGTGATCGAATCCGACGTCCGTGTCGTCACCGCAACGAACCGCGAACCGATGGAAGCAATCGCCGCGGGCAAGCTCCGCGAGGATCTGTACTACCGTCTCAACGTCTTCACGATCGTGATCCCGCCGCTTCGCGAGCGGCCCGAGGATGTTCCCGGTCTTGCACGGCACTTCGCCGAGCAGTACGCGGGTCGGACGGGAACCCCCGTTCCACCGATCGACCAGACCGCGCTGGAGCGGCTCGTCGCGCACGCCTGGCCGGGAAACGTCCGCGAGCTCAAGAACGCCATTGAACGTGCGGCCCTGCTGTCCGGCGGCAACGCCATTCTGCCGGAGCATCTTCCCCCGGAGACCGCGGTCGGAGGCCGTCCGGGCGTCACTCCCGCGCGCGGCTTGGAAGCGGCCGGGCCGAACCCCACGGGCGTCGTGCTTCCGATGGGCAGTTCGATGGAGGACGCCGAGCGGGAGCTGATCCGCTCGACACTCGCGCACACCTCGGGCAACAAGACCCGCGCCGCCAAGATCCTCAAGATCTCGCTCAAGACGATGCACAACAAGGTCAAGAAGTACGGTTTGTGAGAGTCTCGCTGCCGGTCAGGATCTTCGTCCTCCACGTCGTCTTCATGGTGGGGGTGGGCGGGTTCGCCTATCACCTGTGGAACAAGACTCTCGAGAAGGGTGCCGAGCGTTGGGAGGAGAACCTCGCGACGATCATCGAGGAGCGCGAGTTCGGACCGGTGCTCAACGAGTTCGCCCGCGCGGTGTTCGTGCAGCTCGAGGCGAGCGTCGAGGAGGCGCGCGAGCGCGACCGGCAGTTGATCAGCCAGGCCCTTCGACGGATGGTCTCGAGCGTCGACGGCGTCGAGTCGATGGTCCTGGTCAATCGCGATCGGACGATCGAGATCGCGAGCGATCCCGCGCAGGTCGGTCAGGGGTATCGCGGGAGCGACTACGCCAGCCGTTTCGCTTCGACCGAGCCCGTGCGCGTCGAGTTCGAGGACCGCGAGGATGTGGCCGAGTACTTCGTTCCCGTGTTCGACTACGAGCCGATCGAGGAAGGTGGCGAGCAGACCCGGCTGGGCACGTTGATCGTTCGGTACCGCACGGACGCGCTGTTTCGCGAGCAGCTCGACGCGGCCGCGTTGCCCAAACCGGAGATCGACGAGTACACGATCCCGCTGGTCATCTTTCTGGCGGTGGGGCTCGCGGTGGGCGTCTTCATGGCAGTGTTGACCGGCCTTCCGGTCCGACGGCTGGAGAAGGGGTTGGCCGAGTTCAAGGCCCGCGATTACCGCGGGGGCTTTCGCCCCGAGAAGGCGGGCAAGGAGCTCGCGCCCGCGGTCGAGGCGATCAGCGAGCTCGGGGGGAGGCTCGAGGCGTTGGACGCCCAACGCCGCGAGCGTGAGGCCCTGCTGGCGACACTCTCGGATTCGCTCGAGGAGGGGATGATCGCACTCGACCCCGACGCTACGCCCATCGTTTGGAACGCGGCGGCGCTCAGGATTCTCGGGGCCGAGCCGGTCGGCGAGGGACGACCGGCGTCCGAGACCGCGACGCTCGAGTCCCACCAGATCGAAGAGGCCATCGACCGCAACCCGGGGCTGTTCCCGGGCGAGGGGACCGGCCCCGAGATCGGGAGCGGCGAGGTCCGGATCGGCCGGCGCGACGGGAGCCACGTTCCCGCACGCGTCACCCGGATTCCGTTCGAGATGCGTCCCGGCGAGACCGGTGCCCTGGTTCTGCTGAGCGATCTCGCGACGCTGCGTAAGGTCCAGACGCACCTGCTCGAGGCGGGACGCTTTGCCGTACTGGCGCACCTGGCGGCGGGACTCGCCCACGAGATCCGCAACCCGCTGCACTCGATTCGGATCAACGCGACGGTCGTGGAGCAATACCTCGACGCGCCCGAACGCGACCCCGAGGCGGTGGCGGAGTCGCTCGAAACGATCAAGGGAGAGACGCATCGCCTCGCGGATCTGCTCAACAACTATCTCGGCATGGTCCGACCGGAGAAGGAAAGCGACGTCGTCGACGTACGCGAGCTGTGCCGGCGGGTCGTCCAGCTCGTGGATTACTCCGCACGTAAATCCCATGTCCGAATTCTCCTCGAGGGAGACGACGCTCCTCCGCTCGTCCGTGGAATCCCCGATCGTCTGCAACAGGCGATTCTCAATCTGGTGCTCAACGCCATCCAGGCCATGCCCAGCGGCGGGGTCCTCTCCCTCGGGGCGACTCAGGCCAACGGATACGTTCGCCTCACCGTGTCGGACACCGGGTCCGGCATTCCGATGGCGGTTGCCGACGATGTCTTCGAGGCCGGCGTCACGACCAAGCCGGGGGGGTCGGGGCTCGGGCTCTCCCTCGTCCGGCTGATCGCCGAATCGCACGGCGGACGCGTCTCGTTTCGCTCGACCCCCGGCGAGGGAACGTCGTTCATCCTCGATCTCCCGGCCGGCGCGGACCGGTAACTTTTACCCGACCATTGGCCGTTTCGACCCTTTTTGCCTCCACGTTCCGGCAGGAACCGCGGCGTTGTGGGCCCGTCACGGGTCGATGGATGGCACCGGAGTTGCTGTCGGGAATGGTAGGACCGTCTTCCGGCGGGCCGGAACCGGCCCGTCCCACGAGAGGGGCATGACCAACGCGAGCGTTGCGACCGGAGATCGTAGAAGTGTCCTGGTCGTCGAGGACGATCGGGGGATCGCGCAGGGGCTTCGGGCCCTGCTGGTCTCTCGCGGGTTTGCCGTGGACGTCGAGACCGAGCCGCAAGCGGCGCTGCAGCGCGCCTCCGAGCACGGGTACCACGTCGTCGTCGCCGACTTCGATCTCGGTGACCAGGACGGACTCGATCTGGTCCGGCGTCTTCGAGACCTCTGCCCACGACTTCCGATTCTCGCGGTGACCGCGATCGATCGCTCCGAGGCGTTGCGTGCGTCGGAGGATCTCGATCTCCAGGGTTGCTTCGAGAAACCAGTCGATCCGGAGCAGTTGATGGAGGCCGTCGCGCGCAGCGCAAGCTCCGAGCGCTGAGCCCGTCGCCCCGTGACGAAACTACTGTAACTGCTCGGCCGTGACCGGTGTCTCGATGGCCTCGTTGGCGAGACGATGCGCGTCGTGCTGATCGGGTAGCTGCAGGACGGCGCGGTAGTGCGCTAGGGCTTCCTCGCGCCGGCCCTGGATATCCAGGAGCCGGCCGAGCTGGTAGTGCCCGAAGATCACGAACCGCGACGCGGGGTCCTTGTCGAGCCGGAGAATGCGTTCGAGGTCTTTCGCCGCGAGATCGTACTCCCCGGTGCGCATGCGCGCCGAGGCAATGTTGAACAGGATCTGGAGATCGTCTGGCTTGAGCTCGAGGGCGCGGGACAGTGCGGCGACCATGCCTTCGTAGTCGGCCGCAAGATAGCTCTCCCGGGAAGCGGAGAGGGCATCCAGAAAGGCGACCTCGGTCTGCCGCGCCTCTGATTGTTTCTCGACCCAGGCCCGGAAGCTCTTCTCCACGGAATCGGGCGGTAGATCGAGAACCGCGGCGAGCGCCTCGACGCTTGCCTCGGAGAGGGTATAGATCGTCGGCCAGCGCTCGCCGGCGATCTCACGCAACCACCGTACGAACATGCCGGAAGCCGGCCAGCGGACCTCTTGCGCGAGCAGTCGCGCCTGTTCCTCGTCGAGCAGCGTGGCAATGTCCGGAAAGACCCCCGTGTCGATCATGATCGCCGTCATGACGTCGATCTCGGTTCCGTGGTAGAGACCGTCCTCCGCGACCGCGAGGCCTTCGTACAGGCTCGTGAGATACGAGGGACCATACTTGCTTCGCGCCAGCACGTGGATTTCCTCGTGCGGCGAGTCCGTACGTGCGTAACGCGGGAGCATGTGGATCTCCCGTTTGCGGGGCATCGAGTGCGCCGCGTCCGCGATCCCGCAGAGCATCTTCTTCGTCTCGGCGTCCTTGTAGACGTAAAGCTTGATTCGCGGCGGCGAATCGACACCACCGAGAGCGCCGACCGCTTTCGCGTACGCGTCCTCGCGTGCCGCGACGATCTTGGCGAGGTCCTCGGAGGAGACGGCTTCCTGGTCGTAACGGATCATGTAGTGCTCGGTCTGTTTGGTGAACCAGCTTGAACGCGTCAGATCGACGCGCGCACGGTGGTCCCCCTCGGCGTCCGGGTTTCTCTTCGGAAGCCAACCGTCCCCGGGCTCGAACATGCCCTGTCGGGTGACCAGGAGGTCGTCGAAGATCGCCCAGTCGGAACCCACTGCGGGAAGCACGAGGACGCGGTCGAGCTCGGGATCGATGCGCGACCAGAACACGACGAAGCTGTCGGAGTTGTACGGTGAGGGCGCGAAGAACAACAGGTCGGCCGTGGGGTCGAGCTCTTCGATCCCCAGGAAGTCGAATCCCGACGCCGTACGCCTGAAGGGCGACGGCACTTCGCTGGTGCCGAGGAGTCGGTTGCCCCAGCCCAGCAACAGCAGGTTGCTCCGCTTCTCTTCAGCGGTGATCTCGTCGTCGGCACGGACGCGAGTCTCGATACCGTGGGTCTTTTTGAGGTAGTCCGCGCGGTGCTGGGCGGAACGAAGGTTCTTCGCGACCGAATGACCCGAGGACGCGGGATAGACGACCGTCACCTCGGTCATCATGTAGAGAAACATCGCGCCGGGGTACCGGTGTCCGCGAAGCGGTGTGCCAGAATCGGTTTCCTGTGCGGAGGCCGCCCCGGTAAGCAGAAGCAGAGCGACAGCTCCGATGATCGCGGATCGTCCGTGGTAGAACATCGACTCTCTCATGAAGTCGTTCATGTTACGTGGGAGAGCTTGCGCTGTCGAGCTTCGGCCCCAGACGCTTTTGACGGGCCGGGGCGACGTTCTCGGCGTTACCATGACCGTGCGACAAAAGACCGGCGGTGATCGATGCCCAAGCTGTTCGCCCTTGCCGACCTTCATCTGTCCCTCTCCGGCGCCAAACCGATGGACATCTTCGGCGAGGCGTGGATCGATCACGCTGCACGGATGGCCGCAGCGTGGGACCGCGCCGTGCAGCCGGAGGACACCGTTCTCGTTCCGGGCGACATCTCGTGGGCGAGGGATCTCGCGGAGGCGGCGCCCGATCTCGCATGGATCGGAGATCGTCCGGGCCGGAAGGTTTTGCTTCGTGGAAACCACGACTCGTGGTGGACGACGGTCGGAAAGGTCCGGCGTGCGCTGCCTCCGGAATGCGAGCCGCTCCAGAACGACAGCCTCCCGGTGGGGGACTGGATCGTGATCGGGGCGCGTGGGTGGGTCGCGCCCGACGACCCCGTCGCAAGCCCCGAGGACGAACGCGTTTTTCGCCGCGAGCTCGAGCGCCTTCGGCTGTCGATCGCGGACGCGGACCGCCGTCACGGACGCGACCGCCCGCGAATCGCGATGCTGCATTTCCCGCCCTGGATTCGCGATCGCGATCCGACCGAGGTGGTCGCGATGCTTCGCGATGCGGGCGTCCGTGAGTGTGTTTACGGGCATCTTCACGGCGAGGACCATCGCCTCGCCGTGACGGGTGAGCACGACGGAATCCGATTCCACCTTGTCGCGTGCGACGCCGTCGGATTCAGCCCGGCGTTGATTCTCTCGGAGACCTCGTCGCCCTCGACGGAGGAAGGAACATGAGCGACGTTTCGGAGCGCGACAGGTTCCCGGGCGAACGGTACCGTTGCGACGCCGCGGCGTTGTGGCTACCCAGGGTGCTCGGTGGAGGATTACTCGCGGCCGCGAGCGTCCTCGCCCTCGGGGTCGATCCCGACGGCAGCGTGCCGTACTCCGGCGTCGTCAAGGGGGGCGTTGTCGCCGTCGCGGCGGC
>JBFJTV010000060.1:0-10017 GCA_041625075.1 Candidatus Polarisedimenticolaceae bacterium
CGCCGGTGGCCTGGCTGATGACCTGGTAGCCCACGACCAGGGCGGCAAAGACCACCAACCAGATGAGGATTGTCTTGAGTTGGGAACCCACCGAGGCGTTCCTTTCCGGGCTGTCCAGGGGATGAAACCCAGCCCACCGAAGGGATTCACTGCCAATATATAAGATAGTCTTATCGGACGCCAAGGCGATCCTGTCAAGCGAGACCCACAAGTCGCTTTCGGTCAATGACTTTGGCGTGCCCCGGCCAGCGAGAGGCTAGGCAAGGCCCCGTTTCGGGCAACCACCGCGAAGGATCTTCCCGTCCCCGAGACTCCAAGGGAATGCACGTGCAAAGCGACTGCCGCGGCGGTGGGCCACGGTAGGTCTGACGCCAGCAAAGAATAGGGGTAATCGAAATGAAGAGTTACGCACGTAAGATGCTCGGCCTTCCGGTGGCGATCGCCGTTCTGTTGGTCGTGGCCGCCATGCCGGTCGCGGCCGGGGAGGACGAGGAGGAGTGCGGGTTCGCCGATGCCGTGATTTTCTTCGAGCTCAACAACACGGATGGTGATCTCGGGATTCACGCGCTGATCGACGGCGACCCGTGGAAGCTCCTCCAGATCGAGAGTCCGGACGAGCAGAAGAAGCTGAAGATCGGGACGCGGGGATCGCTCCGGGCCCACGGTCTGACCGAGCTGTTCTTCGAGAGCGCCGAGCCTACCTTCGACGAGCTTCCCCCCGAGAGGTTCTTCCGGAGATTCCAGGAAGGGTACTGGGAAGTCGAGGGCGTGACGATCGAGGGCGAGGAGATCGAGTGCTCGACGTTCCTCAGCCACGTGATCCCGGCCGCCCCCGAGGGCATCGAGGTCAACGGAGAGGAGGTGCCCGAGGACTGTGAGGAAGGCCCCGTCCCTTCGGTTGACGGCTCGAATGGTCTACTCATCACGTGGGACGAGGTCGAGGACAACCACCCCGAGCTGGGGAAGGACGGAGAGGTCGAGGTGGAGCTCTATCAGGTCGTGCTCGAGCTAGAGGAGGCGGATATCACCGTAGACGTCTCGGCCGAGACGACCGAGCTCCTCATCGCGCCTGGCCTCTACAGCCCCGGCGAGCAGATCAAGGTCGAGATCCTGGTTCGTGAGGAGACGGGTAACCAGTCCGCCACCGAGAGCTGCTTCGCGATCGAAGGCGACGAGTAGGCCCCATGTGCGCGTGGAGTCGTCGGACATGTCTCGTTGCGACACTGTTACTCCCTTTCGGTGTCGCCGTGGCAGAGCCGACGACTCTGCCGCCACCTCTCTACGTTCACCTCGAAAACGAAGACGATCTGGCGGCGGCCCTCGCCGCCGTCGTGTTGTCCGATCTGGATCCGGACACCCGCGCGGAGGCCGTGTATTCGCTCGGCGATCTCGGTGTCGAGTTGACGCTGCCGGTTCTCGAGAGCGCGGTGGTCGATACCGATCGGCGCGTTCGGATGGCGGCCGTCGGGGTGGCCGCGGACATGGGCAGCGACGGTTCGGCGTGGGTGCTAGCCGTCGTGCTGGATGACGACAGGGTCGAGCTCCGCGAGGAGGCCGTCTACGCGCTCGCCGAGATCGGAGGTGAGGTTGCTGTCGAGCTGTTGCTACGAGCCCTCGCCGACGAAACCGACTCCGTCCGGGAATCCGCCACGCAGGTTCTGGAAGAGCTGACTCCGGGCTCTCGCGACTAACGCAATACCACCAGGTCACTCACCCGCGCAGCCGTCACACCCCCGGGTAGATTCAAGCTCTTGCCGCGCCCGCCCGCCGCGAGATCGAGCACCGCCTCGAGGTGACGGGTTGCGATGCGTCGCGGGTCGCTTCCGGCCAGCACGAGGGCCTCGCGCACGATCCTGCGTGCGAGCGGCGCGGGGGTGGCCACGAGCTTCTTCGCCGCGATCTCCAGCCGGCCGCCACGCCCCCGGCGACACAGCCGGCGACACGCAGCGCGCGCGAGATCGTCGAGATAGGCCGCGTCCTCCCGCAGACGCTCGGCCGCCTGGACCAGGTGATGCGCGGCCCTCGGGTTGAGTGTCTCCACGAGCGTGGGAAGCGCGAGGCGCCGGACACGATTGCGGTCGAAGCGCAGGTCGCGGTTGCTCGGATCCTCGCGATAGGTGTGCCCGCGACGCTCGAGCCAGGCGAGCAGGTCGCCGCGCTCGATCCCGAGCAGTGGGCGAACAAACGGCCCAGGCCCCGAGGCGCTCATCCCGGCGAGCCCCGACGGGCCGGACCCTCGGACCAGCCGCATCAGCACGGTCTCGGCCTGGTCGTCGAGCGTGTGGCCGGTCGCGATCGCCGACGCCATCGCGCGGCCGCGGCACTCGAGAAGAAAGCTGCGGCGAACGCGCCGCGCGGCCTCCTCGGGCGACTCGCTCTTGCGTCGCGCCGCTTTCACGTCCCTGCGGTCGGAAAGGCAGGCAAGCTCGAGCGTCGCCGCGAGACCCTCGACGAAGCGGCGGTCGGTCACCGACCCGCGGCGCATCGCGTGGTCGAGGTGTGCCACCGTCAAATCGAGGTGGCGGCCGTGTGAGAACCGGCGCAACAGGTGTAGGAGAGCGACCGAGTCCGGACCACCCGAGACCGCGACGACCACCGCCGTGTGATCGGCAAGGAGATCGAGCGCCGCCTTCCGGAAGGCCAGCTCGACCCGGTCGGCCATCCGTCACGACCCCCAGCGAAACCCGGTCGCGGACGGCGCGGGCGGAAGCGGGCTCGTCGGGAGACCCGGTTCGGCGAACCGCTCGAGCACGTGGCGCTCGATTCGGAGGGGGAGGTCGGCAATTCGGTCGAACGTCGCCACGATCAGTCTCCGGCACGAAGAACGCGCCCGTTCAGCCCGCCGAAATAGGTGCCGTCTCCGGCGACCACCTCACCGTTGATCACGACCCATCGGATTCCTTCCGCCGGCACCCGCGGGGCCTCCCAGGTCGCCCGATCGGTGACGCGCTCCGGGTCGAACACCACGAGATCGGCGGGAGCCCCCTCGCGGATGACTCCGCGGTCGGGGATTCCGACGATCGATGCCGGGTAGGACGTCATCTTGCGGATCACCTCCTCGAGCGTCATTAGACCACGCTCGCGTGCGAGACGAAGCGCGCGCGGGAAGGCGCCCGCGTGCGCCGGGTGGGGTTTTCCGCGGCCGTAGTCCTCCGCGTCGGAGATCACGGCGGCGGCGGGATGCGCGAAGATCGCCATCAGCGCGTCGTCGTCGTCGACACGCCCCGAGACCTCGGCCACCTGCTGCCCCACCAGACCCTCTTCCGACAACATCAGATCGGCGACGACCTCGAACGGCGTACGGCCCTCGGCCCGGGCGATCTCGGCCAGCGACCTCCCCTCGAGCGCGTCGGGTCCTTCCGGCCGAACGCTGGCCACGATGATGCCGTCCCAACCGACGGCGCCGACCAGGTTGTGCGGCCAGCCGCCCGGTTGCCACGGCGGCCACTCGGGAGCACGGTTTTCGATGTCGTCGCGGATCCTCTCACGGGTGTCGGGATCGCGGAGACGCTCGAGCAACGACGTGACGCCGCCCTCGAGCGACCACGGTGGGAAGATCGCCGACATCATCGTCGCGGCTCGCGTGTAGACGAAGACGTCGTGGCTGACGCGGAGACCGTCGTCGCGCGCGGCGTCCTCGAGCGCCATCACGCGCGTCGCGTCCTTCCAGAAACCCTCGCCGACGGCCTCCATGTGCGAATGGTGGACCCGCGCTTTCGTCCGTCGCGCGATCTCGATCAGCTCCTCGGTCGCGGGAATCAGCGTCTCTGATGAACCGCGCACATGCGCCGTGAACAGCCGATCGCGGGCGGCGGCCTCGCGCGCCAGCACCGTGAGCTCCTCGGTGTCCGAGAACATCCCCGGGGGGTAGATCAAACCCGTCGAGAGCCCGAGGGCTCCCGCATCGAATCCCTCCGAGAGGAGCCGCCGCATCGTGTCGAGATCGCTCTTCGACGGCGGGTCGTCGGCCAGACCCATGACCGAGATCCGGACCGGCCCGTGCGGGACCAGGGTCGCGACGTTGAGCGCCACACCGGCTCGTTCCAACCGGTCCAGAAACTCTCCGACCGACATGGCTCCGGCAACCACGCCGGTGGGTGTCATCCAACCGTTCACACCCGCGAGGATGGCTCCGGCCTCGGGTGTCGCCGGCGCGACCCCCAGCCCGCAGTTGCCCACGACCACCGTCGTGACGCCCTGCAGGATCTTCGCGCCCAGAAGCCTCTCCTGGTCCGCGGGATCCGCCAGGAGGATCAGATCGGCGTGGCTGTGGATGTCAACGAAGCCCGGAGCCACCACCAGCCCCGCCGCATCGAGCACGCGGTCGGCGCGCATCCCGATGCTGTCCCCGACCGAGACGATTCGGCCCTCTCGGACCACGACGTCGGCACGCCGGGCGGGGGCGCCGCTCCCGTCCACCACCATCCCGCCCCGGATCACCAGATCGGGATCCGAACAACCGGTGACGGCCCCAAGGACGGCTCCGGCGAGCATCCACCCGGTCGTGGCGATGAAACGGGACATCATGTCTATAATAGCGACCGATTCACGCCCCCTTATCCGGAGAAAGGATCGAAACGAGCGTGGACCCCCACGAAAGGCAGGTCGAGCCCGATGACCCCGGCGAGCGTACAGCCGAAGATCGAAGAGGCGCTGCGTGCGCGACGCTTCGCCGTGGCTCGCGACCTGCTCGCCGAGGGTGAACCTGCCACCATCGCCGACCTGATCCAGGATCTAGAGCCCTCCGACCGCGCGCTCGTCTTTCGTGTCCTGCAACGCCCGGTCGCCGCCGACGTTTTCGAGTACCTGACCCCCGAGTATCAGGAAGAGCTTCTCAAGGCTCTCGGTCGCGAGGACGTCGCCGGGATTCTCAACGAAATGGCGCCCGACGACCGCACCGCGCTGCTCGAAGAACTCCCCGCATCCGCGACACGCCACCTCATGAACCTTCTGACGCCGGCGGAGCGTCAGATCGCGCGCACACTGCTCGGGTACCCCGACGACAGCATCGGCCGTCTGATGACGCCCGACTACGTCGCGGTCCGTTCGGTCTGGACCGTGGAGAAAGCCTTGGAGCACATCCGGCGCTATGGCGAGGACAGCGAGACGCTCAATACCGTCTACGTCGTCGGGGACAAGGGAAAGCTCATCGACGACATCCGGATCCGCCAGATCCTGCTGGCGTCGCCCGAGACCAAGATCGCCGATCTCTGCGACGGCTCCTTTGTCGCGCTCGGCGCGCGGGACGACCAAGAGGCCGCCATCGCGCAGTTCCGCGAGTACGACCGCGTGGCGTTGCCGGTGACCGACTCGGACGGGGTGCTGCTCGGAATCGTCACCCACGACGACGTGCTCGACGTCGCCGAGGAGGAGGCCACCGAGGACATCCAGAAGATCGGCGGCACCGAGGCGCTCGGCGAGCCCTATCTCGAGGCGCCGCTGCCGGAGGTGCTGCGCAAGCGCGGGGTCTGGCTGATCGTGCTGTTTCTCGGGCAGATGCTCACCGCCAACGTCATGGGGTGGTTTCACGCCGAGCTCGCCAGCGCGATCTTCCTCGTGCTGTTTCTGCCCTTGATCATCTCCACCGGCGGGAACAGTGGATCGCAGGCAGCGACCCTGGTGGTACGGGCGATGGCGTTGGATGAAGTCTCGCTCGGACAGTGGTGGAGGGTAATGCGCCGCGAGATCCTCTCGGGTCTCGCCCTCGGCGCCATCCTCGGCGCGATGGGGTTCGCACGGGTCGTCGCGGGCGCCTGGCTCAGCGAAAACTACCCGCCCGAGTGGCCGTTGATCGCCATCACCGTCGGTATCTCCCTGGTCGGCGTGGTGATCTGGGGAACGGTGGTCGGATCGATGCTTCCGTTCGTGATGCGGGCGCTGGGGGCGGATCCGGCGACATACTCGACGCCGTTCGTGACCACCGTGGTGGATGTCTCCGGGGTGATCATCTACCTCTCGCTCGCCATGGTCGTCCTCCGCGGCGCGCTGTCCTGACCCAAAAAATCCGTGTTTTCAACAAAAGAACGCCTGCCGGGCTGCGCCCCCGGGGCTGCTGACCCAGCGTCCGCACGATCCTGACCCGTGGGGCTGGCAATCGGTGACGAAAATGTTTTAAATATTACCGGGGAATCTGGATTTTCTTCTTTCCTGAAGGTTCCCCCCCTCTGAAACGCACCTGGCCCGGCTGGGTGCGTTTTTTTGCTCCGCCGTAGACCCGCTTTCACCCGCAGTGCAATCCCTCGGATACGGGTGTCCCCAAAACCCCGATCTGGGACGTCCCCCTAACGCTTGAAGGGGACGTCCCCATTCGGGAGGGACGTCAGGGCTTGCATTAGTGGAGTTTGGAGGCGAGGGGGGCGGCGCCGGCGTCGCCATCGGGTCCGTGCACGACGACTCGCGCGCTCGGCTGCGGATCGACCGGCGGGCGGACGTCGGGTCCGTACGGGTAGAGCGGCATTCCGTGAAACGGAATCGGGCCGACGTGCTCGTTCGCGGCCGAGTTGGGATCCATGTCCTTGCCGAACCCGTCGGCGTACAGCAGGTAGGTTCGGCTCCAACCCGGCGGGGGAGACTCGGGCGCCGCGAAGGTCAGCTCGATCTCGTCTCCGTTGCGTGTGGTCACGAAGCGATCGTCGATGTCGAGCACCAGATCACGGACGTTCCCGAACGAGGTGTACGAACCCGCGTGCGTCTTCCAGGGGGAGAGCGAGCTCACCTGCGTGGGGTCATACCCCAGCGGCGTCCGGCCCTCGCTCAACGGTCTGGGGAAACCGCCGTAGCGTAGATCGGCGGTCGCGGGTTGGAGCCGTTTGACCCGAAGCCGGATCTCCTCACCGCCGACCATGACCCTGGCGCGGTCCCAGTAGATACTCATCGTCGTGTCGATCCGGACGCGCCGATCGCTGGAAGGGAAGATCCCCGTCACATCGACGGTCATCGTCTTGGGAAGACCGGCCGGGAAACCCATACGATCGGTGACGAGCTTCCACCCGCCCCTCCCGTCGGCGACCGACAGCCGGGGCGGCACAAGCACCGCTCCGGCTTGATGCGCGGCGAGGTTCGACGTCGAATCCGCATAGTCGATCCAGCCGTAGAGCAGCAGCACCGCCCGCGCGCCGTGGGGGAGATCGCCGAGGTCGAGCTCGAGCGTGTGCGCCTCGGCATAGCCCTTGTACGCGAGCGTCTCGAAACCGTCGGCGTAGCGCTGATCGCGCTCGGCGAGCCGGTCGGTGACGTCGCGGCCGCTCTCGACCTCGCGGGCCCCGGCGAGCCGACGGATGTCGTGCGAGGCGAACAACCGGAACTCCGGCCACGGCGGGCCCGGCATCAGCTTCTCGTCGGGAAAGACCACGCTGCCCGCGGGGTGATCCACCACCACCAGCTCGGTCTGGTCGAACCAGATGACCTCCTCGAGCTGGTTGTTCAGTCGCAGCCGGAGCTGCCCGTCGATCTCGCTCAGTCCGCCCTCGATCTTGACGTACTCGTCCGTGTCGGGAACGCTCAGGACGTCGGGTGCGTGGCGGTAACCGATCGCGCACCCGCCGAGGAAGTCCGTCACGAAACGCCACCCGCCGTCGCGCCACGCGTACATCAACGGACACGACGTTCCCTTGCGGTCGAGCTGGGCGATCTCCCGGGTGCCGGGTTCGATGGCGAGCTCGTCCTGGATCACACCGCCGGGCCACACCAAACGAACACCGTCGACGCGGTCGCGATGACCGAGTCCCGCGTGGACCGGGAGCGGCGCGGTGATCTCGAACTTCTGTCGCAGCGCACCCGCCATGACCTCGACCTTGGTCCCGACGCCGAAGTTGTTGTCGCGAACGCCCTGCAGCTCGAACTGGACCCATTGATTGGACGACGCGCCCGCGTTGCGCAGGACGATCGGACCCGAAGCGTCGGCGGCGACGAGATCGAGGCCGCCGTCGCCGTCGAGATCGACGGCGACGAGAGGCACCAGCGTCGAATCGCCGACCACTTCCGTCGTCGTCTCCGCCCACTCACCAAGGCCGAGGTTGCGGTAAAACCGGAGCGATCCGCCCGCGGTACCGGCGATATCGAGAAAGCCGTCATTGTCGTAGTCGAGCACCACCACACCAGCAGGGTTTGCCGCGTCGCCCAGGACCGTGCCGGGTTGGATCTCGGCCGGTAGGAACAGGCCGCGATCGTTGACGTAGATCCTCGGGCCGTCGGGGGTCGCGACGACGAGGTCCATCCAGGAGTCCTTGTTCACGTCGGCCACGGCGACGGCCCGGCCGCCTTCGAACTTGAGACTCGGGGGGGGAATCACCTCCATGAACGAACCGTCGCGCATGTTCAAGAAAACGGTGACGCCACCGGGGTGGGCGGCAATCAGATCGATGTCGCGGTCGCGGTCGACGTCGGAGAAGGTCAGATCCACAGGCCCGGTGAGAGGCCCGAGTCCGAGACCGGTTCCCGAGTCGTGGAGCTCCAACGCACCGGTGCCGTCGTTGTCCGCCAGAAACCACGTCGTCCCGGCCTCGCCGCCCGCGCACCCGAAGACGTCGAGATCCCCGTCGTGATCGCGGTCCACGAGCACCACATCGGCGTGGGTACTGTCCGCGACCGCGGTACGGGTCCCCGCCGTCGACCAGGCCGGGCCATCGCCGCCGAGCACGGCGAGCGCGACTTCACGAGGTCCGGTCCGAATCAGGCCGACGATTTCGACCGCGTCGTCGTCATCGATGTTGCCCGCCGCGAGCGAGCCGACGGTGCCCTCGGTGGGGAGCGGCGCGATTTTTCCTGCGCTACCGGGGTCGGTGCGAATCCCGTCCTTGGCCACGTAGACGACGGAGGGGCCGCGCGTCTCGGTTGCCGGGAGAATCGTCAGCGGGGTGAGGGAGGTTGCCATGCCGGCCGGCTCTCGCATCGGCTCGAGCTTGACCGCGATCGGGTCGGGCGCAGCCAGACCGCCGCCGGGATAGTCGATCCCCATGGCGTACGGTCCCTGCTCGCCGTACTGCGTTCCCATGGCCTCGTCCACACCCGAGCGTGCGCGAATCTCCTGCGAGGCGGCGATCATCTCGGTGCCCTCGTCGCGCCGACCGGTTTGCAGGAGAAGACGGCCGAGACCGTAGAGCGAGCTGACGTGGGTCGGGTTGAGCGCGAGCGCCCGGCGGAACTCCTTCTCGGCCTGTTCGTTCTTCCCGAGCCGCGTGAGCACCGAGGCGAGGTTGTAGGCCGCCGAAACGTCACCTGAGTCCGCCTCCGTGACCAGGGCGAAGTGCGCGGCGGCCTCCTCGAGGTTCCCGCGGTTTCGCTCGACGTTCCCGAGGTTGTAGTGCGCGTGGAGGTTGCCGGGGTCCGTCTCGATGGCGCGGCGTAGGAAGGTTTCCGCCTCTTCCTCGCGGGCCTGCTGAAGCAGGGCCACGGAGAGGTTGACCAGCAGCACCGGGTCATCGGGTCGAATGGCGAGCGCCTTGTTGAACTCGGTCTTCGCCTCTTCCCACTTTTGCTGGCTCAAGAGCGAGGTCCCGATGATGTTGTGGCGCAGGACGGCCTCGTCTTCGGCCGGGGTCGTCTCCGGACCGTTGCCGTTGCACCCTCCAAGAGCCAGCAGGGCCACGCCGAGGAACAGCGAAATGCAAACGCGGAGGGTCGCCTTCATGGGGAGCGGAATCCTACCACGTCCAAGGTTTTCAAGCCTCTTGCCGATCCTTGTTTTTGTCTTGACAGCAAAATAGCGACACTCCAATTTTCGGGAACCACCGCTCGCGATTTCGACGCCTTTCGCATTTCCTCCTAAACCGGAAATCCGGAGTGTCCCCATTTCTGAGATAATCGATGGCAGCCTGGTTAACGGAGGTTCCCGTGACGCGCAAGCGCAAGTTGCTCCTGTTGGTTCTCGGTGGGATCGTCGCGCTCGTCCTTCTCGTTCTACTGCTCCTTCCCCTGCTCATCGACGTCAACGTCTACCGCGCGACGATCGAGCGCAGGGCGGAAGACATCCTCGGTCGCGAGGTCTCGCTCGGCAAGATGAGTCTGTCGCTTCTGCCG
>JBFJTV010000061.1:0-9949 GCA_041625075.1 Candidatus Polarisedimenticolaceae bacterium
CCGACGATCACCGCGGCGGCCGTCCCTGTTCTCGCGTCGAGGGTCTCGCCCGCCACGGCCCATCCGAGTAACACCGCGACGACCGGGTTGACGAACGCGTAGGTCGATACCGCCGCCGCCGAGACGGTGCGCATCAGCCAGACGTAGGCTCCCAGCGCGACGATCGATCCGATGACGATCAGATAGACGAGCGCGACGATCGACCGCGGTGACACGGCGGCGAGGTCGAAACGGCTCCACTCGCCGGCCACGGTGCCCCACACAAGGAGCATCGCCCCTCCGGCCGTCATCTGGATCGCGACCGCCATCATCGGAGACGACGGCAGCGAGAGGGTCCGGGTCAGCAGCGAGCCGAACGACCACGACAGCGCCGCGACGACCAGCACAACCGCACCCAAGGGGTGAACCGACTGCACCGCGGCGGCACCCGGGAGGACCAGAATGCTCACGCCGAGGATTCCGAGCGCGAGACCGGTCCAGGCCACGCCGGTCGGACGCGGTCCGCCGAAGGGCCACGCGGCGAGCACCGTCATCCAGAGCGGAACCGTCGCGATGATCACGGCGGCGAGCCCGGAGGGGACCCACTGCTCGGCCAGCGTCACGAGGCCGTTGCCTCCCGCGAGCATCAGGGTCCCGACGACGACGGCGGAGCGCCAGTGTTTTGCGGTGGGTCGATCCCCGCCGCGCAGACGCAGCCAGAGGTAGAACGGCACTCCGGCCATCAGAAAACGGAAGCCGGCCATCAGGCAGGGCGGGATCGTCTCGATCCCGATACGGATGGCGAGGTAGGTCGATCCCCAGATCAAGTAGATCGCGGCGAACGCGGCGATCAGCGCCGTCGGAGAGGCTCTTCTTTCGGCATTCCCCTGGCTCATCGCGATCTCCCGTGCCCCCCGGTGGTCGTAACGGCCGGCTGCGACTCCCGTGAAACCGAAGCGAGCGAGCGGGACCGGTCGTTGGCCCCGAGTTGCTCGCTCGGGGACGGTCCACGAGGGGACAGTCCCCTTGCTCGCTTCAATGATGGGCTCGAAACGGCTTGCCCGAACAGATGCACTGAAGTAAAATTGTTACCGTAACAGTGCATGAATGGGAAACTGTTATTGCACCGTCGGCTCGCGACTGTACCCCCCCGAAAGGAGGTCCCGGATGCCGCTCGCCACGCTCGATGGAACGACGGATCAGCCTCTCTACCGCCGCGTCGCCGACCGCATCGCCGGCCTGATCGGAGGCGGTACCCTACAGCCCGGTGAGCGCATCCCGTCGGTCCGGCGCCTGAGCCGGCAACTCTCGGTCAGCGTCACCACGGTGCTCGAGGCCTACCGGGTTCTCGAGGACCGCGGCCTCGTGGAGGCGCGGCCGCAATCGGGTTACTACGTGCGAACGACGGCCGATCCCCCGCCCGAGCCCGACCGCAGCGCGACGTGCGACGACCCGACCTTTCTCGAAAGCGGCGATCTCGTCCTCGGTCTCGTCCGTGAGGGCGGGCAGCCCAACCTGGTTTCTTTTGGAGCGGCCGTTCCGAGCGCGGAGTTCCTGCCGACGGCGCCGCTCAACCGCATCCTCGCGCGCGTGGCTCGAGGCGAGGCGCACATCAGCCAGTCTTACGATCCCCTTCCCGGTTATCAGCCACTGAGGGTTCAAATCGCGCGGCGCGCGCTCGACGCCGGTTGCTCGCTCAAGCCCGACGATCTCGTGATCACGTCGGGCGCTCAGGAGGCGGTCGCCCTCTGCCTGCGGTCGGTCACGCGCCCCGGCGACACCGTGGCGCTCGAATCGCCGACCTATTACGGACTGCTCGAGATCCTCGAATCGCTGCACCTCCGCGCGCTCGAGATCGCTACCGATCCGCGGGAGGGGATCTGCCTTCCCGAGCTCGAGAAGACACTCGAACGTGGTCCGGTCGCCGCGGTCGCCCTCGTTCCGAGCTACGGCAACCCCCTGGGTCACTGCATGCCCGAGGAGAGCCGCCAGCGTCTGGTCGAGATACTCGCCGCGGCCGAGGTACCGCTGGTCGAAGACGACATCTACGGCGACCTTCCGTTCGGCAACGAGCGACCCAAGGCGTGCAAGGCATTCGACCGTGATGGTCTCGTAATGCTGTGCTCGTCGTTCAGCAAGACACTGGCGCCGGGGTATCGCGTGGGGTGGACCGCCGCCGGACGCTTCCGGACGTCGGTCGAGCGACACAAGTTCGCGATGTCGATCGCCAACGCCTCGCCGACCCAGATGGCGGTAGCGGACTATCTCGCGAGCGGCGGGTTCGACCGCCACCTCAGACGCCTTCGGCGGACGTACCGCGATCTCATCTCCCGGATCAGTCTCACGATCGGCGAGCACTTCCCCGAGGGGACGCGGGTCACGCGTCCGGACGGCGGCCACGTCATCTGGGTGGAGATGCCGAAGGAGGTGGACTCGCTCCGGCTCCACGAAGAGGCGCTCGCCGAGGGCGTCAGCATCGCGCCCGGCCCGCTGTTCTCGGGCACAGGACGCTACGACAACTTCATGCGGCTCAACTGCGCGTTGCCGTGGTCCGACCGGGTCGAGGAGGCGCTTCGCACCCTCGGACGTCTGGCGGCGGGTCACGGAGCGTGATCCAGCGGACTCAAGCCCTCCGGACGTACTCGAACTCGATCGGCTTGCCGTTGATCCCGCGAGCGGGGGCCGCGACCCAGTTGGCCATCTTTCCCGGCTCGAGCACCGGGTGCATCAGACTCTGGATGTAGGCGCGGTCCTTGGCGTTCGGCAGCCACTCGTCGTGTCGGGCCTCGAACGTCTCCTGGGTGATCGGACGTCCGTCCGGGTCGAAGTGGAAGTCGCGGTAGATCCCCATCTTGCGGTTGAACTTGCGGTCGGGGAGCTTGAGCTCGAAATCGATCCCCGCCTCGCGGATGACCTTGTTCCACCGCAGGACACCACGTTCGTTGTCCTTGACGTAGCCGTCGCGGAGAAGCTCGTTCATCGCGTTGCGCATCGGCACGCGGCGCGTCGTGATGTCGCCGTTCTGGACGATCTGGATCGGATAGGTGCCCTCGAGGGCGATGTGGTCGTCGTAACGCTTTTCCTTGTCGCGGCCCTTGAGCCCCGCTGCGAAGAACTCGGCCGCGTTCGACGAGACCTCTCCACCGAAGAGATCGAGGCTCGAGGAGTACCAGAAGTTGATGTACCTCTGGATGGTCAGCAGATCGATCCCGCCCTGCGCGCGAGCGTCCTCGTTGGGGTCCTGCTTCATGAGCTCGCACGAGCGTTTGACGACGCGCCCCACACCCGTCTCGCCCACGAACATGTGGTGCGCCTCCTCGGTGAGCATGAACTTGGTCGTCCGCGCGAGGGGGTCGAAACCGCTCTCGGAGAGCGCGATCAGCTGGTACTTCCCGTCGCGGTCGGTGAACATCGTGAACATGTAGAACGACAGCCAGTCCTCGACGGGCTCGTTGAACGTCGTCAGGATGCGGGGCTTGTCGATGTCCCCTGAGCGGCGCTCGAGAAGCTCCTCGGCTTCCTCGCGGCCGTCTCGCCCGAAGTAACAGTGCAGCAGGTAGACCATCGCCCACAGGTGGCGGCCCTCTTCGACGTTGACCTGGAAGAGGTTGCGGCAGTCGTACATGCTAGGCGCGATGTTGCACAGCAGACGCTGCTGCTCGACGCTCGCGGGCTCGGTGTCTCCCTGGGTCACGATGATCCGCCGCAACATGTTGCGGAACTCGCCGGGCACCTCCTGCCAGGCGTCGATGCCGAGGTTGTCGCCGAACCCGACCTTGCGATCGGGCTCGGGCGCCGCGAGAAAGACCCCCCAGCGGTAGTCGGGCATCTTGACGTAGTCGAAGTGCGCCCACCCCCTGGCATCGACGTCGATGGCGGTTCGAAGATAGATCCAGTCGTCCTGGAAGTCGTCCGGGCCGGCGTCCATCCACCACTTGAGATAGGCGGGCTGCCACTTCTCGAGCGCGCGGACCAGACGCCTGTTCTGCGAGAGATTGACGTTGTTCGGGATCTTCTCGAAGAGGTTCATCGGGTCTTCCTCATCAGGTTCTTCTCCAGTCGAAGGCCGGGCGTCCGGGTTTGCCGTACAGCGTCAGCGCACCCTCTTCGCCGACCGCGTTGGGGCGCTGGAAGATCCAATTCTGCCAGGCGGTCAAACGACCGAAGATCTTGCTGTCGCAGTTCTCCGCGCCCGGAAAACGGAGATTGGCCTCCATCCCGGTCAGCGCGTCGGGCGAGAGGCTCGCCCGTTCCTCGAGCGCGACACGGACCTCGTCCTCGTAATCGATCTCGTCGGCAACCACCGTGACGAGACCCGCCCCGAGCGCATCCTCGGGGTCGTAGCGCCGCGGCTCCCCGGCGATCGCGGCCGCGTGCTCGGGGTCGCCCAGAAAACGTGTCGCCAGTCGCGAGGGACCGTGGCTCATCGGGTAAGCTCCGGCGTTCATCGTCGAGACCGCGATCGCGTTCTCGTGGTCCGGGTCGTCGAGCATGTAGGAGCGATCGGCGGCGAGCGCGATCTCGAACAGCGTCCCGGCGAAGCACGAGCCGGGCTCGATCAGCGCGAACAACGACTTCGCGGTGAGATCCAGACGGCGCAGCGTCCGCGCAATTTGAAGACGGACCTCGCCCGCAAACCAGTCGTCCTTGAGCCCGTCGAGAACGCGGTCCACCTCGAGAACGGTGTCGATCTCCCCCTCGGTCTTCAGCACGACGACACCGATCGTCTCCTCGTTGACCCTGAGGTGTAGGAGCGCATCATCGAGCTCGCGGAAGACCCGAAGCGGCCACCATCCGGCGCCCGCTTCCCGAATCGCCACGGCGTCGGTCGGAGGTGTCTCCGACGGCGCTTTGAGCGTCAGCGTGGCGCGACGGCCTGCACGGTCGAGCTCGAGCAAGACGTGCGAGTACTCGACGCGGTCGCCGTCGACCGACTTCTCGATGGGCGTCAGCTCGATTCCTTTCTCGGCGCGAGCAGGCGACGCTTCCGCCAGCGAGCGCGCCCTGGCCATGACGACCTCGTCGAAGCGGCTTCGCGAGGCGATCTCGTCGACCAAGCCCCATTCCTTGGCGCGCTTCCCCTTGACGCCCTCGGCCATCGTGCAGAAGACGTCCGCGAGATCGCGGCGGACCTTGCGCTTGTCCACCAAACGGGTCAGGCCCCCGGTTCCCGGGAGCACTCCGAGCAACGGCGTCTCGGGAAGGCTCACCGCGGAGTTTCCGTCATCCACCAGAACGAGGTCGTCGCAAGCCATCGCCAGCTCGTACCCACCCCCCGCGCAGGTGCCGTTGAGCGCGGCGAGGTAGCGTTGGCCGCTGCCCTCCGACGCATCCTCGATGCCGAGACGCGTCTCGTTGGTGAACTTGCAGAAGTTGACCTTGAAGCCGTGCGACGAGGTCGAGAGCATGTTGATGTTCGCGCCCGCGCAGAACACGCGGTCGAGCGCTCCGGTCACGATGACGCAGCGGACCTCGGGGTGCTCGAACCGCAGCCGCCTGACGGCGTCCTGCAGCTCGATATCCACACCCAGGTCGTACGAGTTCAGCTTGAGCTCGTAGCCCGGTCGCAGCGGCCGGTCCGGCTGCACCGCCATCGTCAGCCGCGCGATCGGCGGCTCGATCTGGAGCTTCCAGTGGCGATAGCGGTCGGGATGGGTTTCAAAATTAATCGGCTCTGTCGGCGTCTTTGTCTTGGCGTCCATGGTCCCCTTACCGTGAAGAACAACCCAATTACAGGCAGCATACTTCATATTTCAAGCGTTGCACCGGGGCAATCAGTGCAATATAGTGCATGGACCATGGCCGAGACCATCGAAAGCCCTCTCCTGTCGGCGCTTGCGCGCCGTGTCCGGCGCCTCAGGGAGTCGAGGGGATGGTCGCGCGCCACGCTCGCCGAAAGGTCCGGGCTCTCGGTCCGGTACCTCGCCCGGATCGAGTCCGGTGACGGCAACCTCTCGCTCGTTCGACTCGGATCGCTCGCCGCCGCGCTCGAAACCTCGCCCGAGGAGCTCATCCGCCCCCGGCCAGGCCGTTCGGGGGTGATCGGCCTCGTCGGTCTTCGTGGCGCCGGGAAGAGCACCGTCGGCCCCCTTCTCGCGGGCGCCCTGGGTGTCGGGTTCATCGAGATGGACGGGTTGATCCTCGAGGCGAGCGGCCTTCCGCTCGACCAGCTCTTCGAGCTGCACGGCGAGCGGTACTACCGGCGTCTCGAACGCGAGATCCTGCAACGGATCCTCGCCCGCGGCACACCCGCCGTGGTTGCGGCCGCCGGCGGGATCGTCAACGAGCCGGAGACCTGGCGGCTCCTCCGCGGTCGCTCGACGGTCGTGTGGCTCAAGGCGACGCCGGAGGATCACTGGGACCGTGTCGTGGTACAGGGGGACCGGCGTCCGATGGCGGACAACCCGGACGCGATGGCCGAGCTCCGCGCGATGCTGACCGCCCGTGAAACGCTCTACGCGCAGGCACACGTGAGCGTCGACACCCACGGGAAGGACCCGGAGGAAGTCTCGGAGTCGATCCTGCGGAATCTCAGCGACCTCGACCCGCCCGAACCGAACGAGGACTGATGGTCCACCGGCGCGATCGGCGAGCGCACCCGACGCAACCCGCCGTGCGCCCGGATCGCGGCCGGTGGAGGTGGATCGTCCTGATCGCAGTCCTGCTGCTCACCGCGACGGTGCGCGCCCGCCTGCTCGACGTCCCGCTCGAGCGCGACGAGGGCGAGTACGCGTACGCCGGTCAGCTCATCCTCCAGGGGGTCCCACCGTACGAGTCCGTCTACAACATGAAGCTGCCCGGGATCTACGTCGCCTACGCGGCGATCCTGCTGCTGTTCGGCGAAACGCCCACCGGAGTCCATCTCGGTCTCCTGCTCGCCAACGCGGCGGCGATCGTGCTGGTCTTTTTTCTCGGGGAGCGGCTCGCGGGAACCGCCGCCGGCCTGGTCGCGGCCGCGAGCTTCGCCCTGATGTCGGTGAGCGCCTCGGTCCAGGGGGTCTTCGCCAACGCCGAGCATTTCGTTCTCGTCCCTGCGTTGGCAGGGCTCCTGCTGTTCCTGATCGCGCTCGACCGCGAGCGCTCGTGGCTGCTGTTCGGGAGCGGCGTTCTTCTCGGGGTCGCGTTTGTCGTCAAACAGCCGGGCGCCGCGTTTGCCGCGGTCGCGGTCGTCTATCTCGTGGTCGTCGGTCTTCGCGAGCGTCCGATCGACTTCCCACGATTGCTCCGGCGAACCGCGTCGCTCGTCACCGGCCTTCTTCTCCCGCTCGCGGTCACGGTGATGACGCTGATCGCCGCCGGCGTTTTCGAGCGTTTCCGTTTCTGGGCGATCGAATACGCCGGAGCCTACGCGACCCAGGTGCCGCTATCGGCGGCCCGCGAGCTCGTTCGATTTCGAGGTCTCGAGATCGTGTCGGCCGCTCCCCTGTTGTGGCTCCTGGTCCTCGGAGGTCTCCTGGCGACGGTCGTCGACCGGCAACGCCTGGCGCGTCCTTTGTTCGTCGGACTGCTCGCGGTCTTCTCCGTGCTGGCCGTCTCGGTGGGGCTGTACTTCCGGCCGCACTACTTCGTCCTTGCCCTCCCGTCCGCCGCCGTCCTCGCCGGCATCTTCTTCGCGGCGATCGAGCGCCGCCTCGCGACCCGCTTTCGGGGATGGCAACGCGCCCTCCCGGTCGCTCTCGTCGCCATCGTCTTCGGCGTTTCGGTCTTCCAGCAGCGCGCGCTGCTGTTTGTTTGGTCTCCGACCGAGGTCGCGCGCGCGGTCTTCGCCTACAACCCGTTCCCCGAGTCGGTGGTGGTGGGTGGCTATCTCCGCGAGCACAGCGACCCCGGAGACACCATCGCCGTGCTCGGCTCCGAGCCTCAGATCTACTTCTACTCGGGGCGGCGGTCGGCGACGGGACACGTCTATGCGTACCCCTGGATGGAGGACCAGCCGTTCGCGCTCGAGATGCAGGAAGCGGCGATCCGCGAGATCGAGGAGGCCCGACCGAGGTTCATCGTCTACGTCCGGGTCGAGCCGTCGTGGCAACAGAGCGGGGCCTCGCCGACACGGATCTTCGAGTGGCTCGCGCGCTACCAGCGTGAGAGGTACACCGTGGTCGGCCTGGTCGAGATCCTCGAAGAGGGGTCGCGGTACCACTGGGCCCCTAACGTCCCGTGGCCGCCGGGATCGCCCCGCTGGATCTCGGTGATGGAACGGAGAATCGAGCCGCCGGATGGATTATAGTTGGGGGAGGTCGATGAGTTCCCACGAACGCAGACGGGCGATCGGTCCCGCCGTCGCCGGAACGTGGTACCCGGCCGGCGAGGTCGAGCTGGCTGACGAGGTGGACCGCTATCTCGCAGGCCCCGACGTGACGCCGCCGGGCCGCGTGCTCGGCCTGATCGAACCGCACGCCGGGTACATGTACTCCGGTGCGGTCGCGGGCCGCGGATTCGCCCTCGTGCGGGGGCGGTCCTACACACGCGTGGTTCTTCTCGGACCCAGCCATTATCACGGTTTTCGCGGTGCAGCCCTGGCCGAGGCCGACGTTTACCGAACCCCCCTGGGTGAGGTCGAGCTCGACGTCGACGCGATCGACGCCCTCGCCGGCCGGCCGGGTTTCCGGCGGTTGACGGAGGCTTTCTCCCGCGAGCACAGCCTCGAATCCGAGATCCCCTTTCTGCAGCGCGCGCTCGAGCCGGGCTGGAAGCTCGTGCCGATTCTGATCGGTTCCGGAACGTCGGGAACGGCAGCCCAGGGGATCGCGGACGCGCTCCACCCGTGGCGTGACGACCGCACCCTCGTCGTGGCATCGACCGATTTTACGCACTTCGGACCGCGTTTCGGGTACGTGCCCTTTCGCGATCGGATCGAGGAAGGGTTGCGCGAGCTCGACATGGGCGCCGTTCGCGAGGTCGAAACGGGCGACCCCGAGCGCTTCGAGGCGTACGTGGAGAAAACCGGTGCGACCATCTGCGGTCGGGACGCGGTCGACATCGTGATGCGGCTGATGCCCGACGAAGCCGGCGCCGCGCTCGTGGCCTACGACACCTCGGGCCGCATCACCGGTGACTGGAGCCACTCGGTGTCGTACGCCGCGCTGACCTATACCGCGTCATGACTCCGGACCCGCCGGAGAGACTGTCGCCCGGGGAACGAAGGAAACTTCTGGAGCTCGCGCGCGCCGCGATCGCGGACAGTCTGACGGGGGACGACCATCTCGACCGGTTGTTGGAAGAGATCGAGCTCACGCCGGCACTCGAGAATGCCCGCGGCGTCTTCGTGACGCTCCGAGAAGGCGCGACCCGCGAGGACAAGGGGCAGCTTCGAGGCTGCATCGGGTGCATGTCGGCGACCGAGCCGCTCTACCGCGCCGTGATCCACAGCGCGCGGAGCTCCGCGTTCGAGGACCCGAGGTTCGATCCGATCGTCGCCGCGCAGCTCGCGAAGATCCGTCTCGAGATCTCGGCGTTGACCCCACCCGTGCCGGTCGACGGTCCGGAGGCCATCGTCCCGGGTCGCGACGGCGTACAGCTCGCGAAGGACGAGCATCGCGCCGTCTTTCTCCCGCAGGTGGCGACCGAACAGGGCTGGGACACCCGACAGCTCCTCGAGAGCCTCGCGCTCAAGGCCGGTTTGGCCCGCGACGGCTGGCGGGGAGCGCGCCTCGAGACCTTCCGGGCGGAGGTGTTCGCCGAAGACGCCTAGGCGGTCGCCGGTCGTTCGCTTTTGCCAGCGTCCCGGGCCGTTCCCGCGATTCGGCCCGGCTGCATCCACAAAAAAGTACTGATTCCGGACAAAAAAGGGGTTGACCCTTCCGTACCTCTATGAATAGGCTGATCCGAGACCGGGTTGCGCCCGGCGGACTCTTGGATTTTCACAAGGGGCGATCATTGAGGGCAAGAAAAACGCTGTGAGTCACAGCGGCAGTCGCGCTTGTACTCGGGTTCAGCTCCGCGATGGCCCGCGGGTTGATCACGGCGCCCG
>JBFJTV010000062.1:0-9873 GCA_041625075.1 Candidatus Polarisedimenticolaceae bacterium
GACGGTGCCGTCGAAATCGTCCCCTCGGAACAGCGCGGGATGTGCGTCCGAGCGGGCGGGGCCCCACCGCGATCGGTCTTTCGGGGTTCGCCGTCGCTCGCGGACCCCGACGACCTCGTCTCGATGGTGCTCGGCGAACGGCCCGGTCGGCGCCCGCCGGGTGCGCATTCTCGCCGAGGTGAGTCTCCGGCATGGATCGCGGCGGCGCTGGGTGCCGTCGAGCAGCTGTGCCGACACGCACAACGGCGCCTCCCCGGAAACGACGTCGCGATGAAAGCGTCGTGGGTCGCCTTCCGGCAGAGGGTCCGTGTCGCTCGCCCGGGTCACGAGGTCAGAGACGATCTCCGGCAGGGCGCACGCGTTCGGCTCGACCTCCGCGCCGCGGGTGCCAGCGCCACGGGGGAGCGCGCGCTCCGTTTTCCCGGGCACGATACGGACCTGCGCTCGCTGGCCGACGACGTGACCCGGCGTCTGAGCGAACGCCGCGACGTCGTGCGGGCGAAGACGGGCGAGACGTCGGTGGTCTTCGCACCGGGAACGGGGGGGATCCTGATTCACGAGCTGGTCGGTCACGGGCTCGAGGCCGACACCGTGTTGCGACGCGGATCGGCCTTTGCTGCGGGGATCGTTTTGGGGACCGAAGAGGTCACGGTCGTGGACGACCCGAGGCGCGGACGCGCGGCCTGGCGGTGGGATGACGAGGGCGTCGAGTCACGAGCCGCCTCGCTGGTCGAGCGCGGTCGTGTCGTCACGTACCTGAGCGATCTGACCACCGCGGGCAGGGCGGGCCTTGCCGCGAGCGGTCACGGCCGTCGCTCGTCCTATCGCGAGCGTGTCCTCCCCCGAATGGGCTGTACTTTTCTCGCGCCGGGCCGTCGCCCTCCGGAGGAGATCGTTCGGGAAACGAGCCGGGGAGTATTCGTTCGACGCATGGAAGCCGCCACCGTTGACCCCCTGGCGGGGCGCGCTCTCTTTCGCGTGACCGATGGGGACGTCATCGAGCAGGGGCGAGCATGCTCACCCCTGTACCCGTTCCTTCTCGAAGTCGATCTCGATACCGGTCTGGCGTCTCTCGATCGCGTGGGCGACGATCTCGAGTTCGATCGCTGCATCGGCTCTTGTCTTCGAGACGGACAACCTCTATCCACAAGCGTCGGCGCGCCGACATGCAGACTAGGGGTGGCCACCGTTGTTCTCTAGAAAAAACCCAATCGAACAGTGTGGTGATCAGGGTGTCACGGTCACTTGATCAGGGCTCGGTGCGTGGTCTCCGGGAACGGGTTGATCACGGCGTGGTAACGCCTGCGCCACCCTCGCCGGAGGCGCTGCTCGAACGCGTCGCACACGTGTTCGAAAGTGTTCGCGGTGTCGTCGGCTCCGCCCGCGCCGAGCTTTACCACCGCGCGTCGTTTCGTATCCGCGTGCGGCTCGAGGCGAGCGACGCTCGCGAGATCATCGAGACCGGACATGACGAGGGCCTGGCGGCGCGCGTGCTGGCCGATGCCGGACGCGTGGGGTTCGCGGCGGCTTCCGGAGGGACGAGCGACGCCGCGCGGTGGGCGCTGCGCGAAGCCGCGCTGCGTAACACCTCGGTGGAGAACGGCTCGTGGGCGGAGCACGCGGGAGAGCCCGTCGTCGACGGCGAATCGAACGTCATCTGTCCGGACCCGGCCGCGTTGCGAACCGCCCTGCGCCGATGTTTGGCTCGTTCACGCGAAACCTGGCCTGCCTCGCCTCCAACATGGGCCGGGTCCTGGATCGAGTGGGGCACAACGGTCGAAAGCTGGGTGGCGGACGGCGGGTTGCGGGCGAGTCGCACACGCTCGCGTGCCTGGGCGATGACGCCCAAACGCCTCTCACCCGAGCACGGAGGTGGCGAGCTTCCGTGCGTGGTCACCGGTCGCGGGTTGGACGACCTCGAGCGTTTTGGGTGGATCGCCCCCGATCTCGAGGGCGCAGCCGTCCCGCTGGAAACTGCCCTCTCCGGCGGAATCCTTCTCCTGGAGCCGCACGCCGCCGCCCTGGTGGTCCGGGCGCTCGCGGCGGAGATCTGCGCTCCCGGACGCCCGACGCGGCAGAGGGTCGGGCCGGGTTTCCGGATCAGCGACGATCCGATCCACCCAAAAGGACTTACGGGTGGCAGGTTCGATGACGCCGGTTTTCCCGCGATCCGCAAGCCGCTCGCCGATGGAAACCGCGTTTTGGCGCTCTTCGAGGGTCGTGGGCACCTCCGCCGTTCGTCGTTCCGCGACCCGCCTGCTCCCGATCTGACGACTCTTGTCGTCGAGGGCGGAGACGAGACGCCACCCAAAAGCGTCGTCCACGTTCCACACGCCAGGCTCCATGCCGCCGACCTTGGGGACTGGGTGCTCGAGCCGGTTGCCGCCTGGCTGGGCGACGAAAGCCACGGAAAGCCCGTTGCCAGGGGCTTTCTGCGGGTCTCGGCGCGGGAGGTCGTGCGGAGCCTTCACGCCACGGGAGGGCCCGCGACCCTCAGCCCCAACAACACCCATACCCCCGCCCTGCTCCTGGACGGGATCGCCACAAACCCCTGACGCGGAATTATTTGGGGACGACAGGCGCTACTCGAGCCGGGGCGAGACCAGGAGCCCCTCGTCCTCGAGTACCTCGCCGACGGCGGCCGTATGCTCCGAGCGGGGGAGGACGACGGTCAGACGCCCCACCGTCCGGGCGATCGCGTCGGCGTATCGAGTCCTGCCGAGCGACCCGATCTGGTAGCCGAAGGTGCCCAGGGCCTTGATCATCCGTTGCGCGGCCACGACATCGAATCGATCGCGAAGAGCGTCACGCGCCGGGGCCTCGGGCAGTTTCGTTCGGAAGCTCTCGACCCGGGTCTCGACCTCGCTCTCGTCGAGATCGACGTACGCGTCGCGCAGCAGCGACGCGAGATCGTAGGTGTCCGGGCCCCATCGAGCGTCCTGAAGGTCCACCATCGCAAGCGACCCGTCGGGACGCACGAGCAGGTTTCGGCTGTGGAAGTCCCGGTGGCACAGCACGCGCCGGGGCGTTCGAGCGGCACGGTCGGCAAGCGCGTGGAGCGCGTCCACCAACGAGGACGCCACGTCGGGTCGCCCGAGGAGTCCGACAACGTAGTGCTCGACGAAGAAGTCCATCTCGAACCGAAAGCGCTCCGAGTCGAGCGCCGGCCCCGCGGCACGTCCCGAGCGTTCCAGGGCCGGTGTCCCGCGTTCGGCAACCGCCACCGCCAGATCGACCGCGCGATCGTACAGCGCCCGGCGCAGGGCCGGGTCTTGCTCGACCGCCGACTCGAGCGTCCGGTCGCCGAGGTCCTCGAGGACGAGACAGCCCGCCTCGGGGCAGGCCCGCTCGATCCGCGACACCGGGAGCGCGGCGTCCTCGAAGACGCGGGTGAGCGTCATGTCGTCGGTCTCCCTGTCGAACCGTGCGCCGTAGTCCATGATCACGTGGGTCGTGTCGACGGCCCGCACGCGGTAGAACCTGCGGGTGGAGGCATCGCCCGCCATCGGTTCGATGCGGGCGCCGGCAAACAACTCCTCGACGAGCGCGTGGACCTCGGGCCGGATCCCGCTCATGACTCGATCGGACGAATCAGGAAGGCGCCGCGCCGCTCGCAGCCCGGCGGTGGCTCGCCATCGGGATCGTCATCGGTAGCGACCAGGACGTTTTGCGCGTCGAACCCGGCCGGCAGCTCCGTTTCGGGCGCGACGATCACGCGCTTCAGATGACTCCCCGGACCCACCCAGGCCTCGGGCATGACGACGACGTCCTCGAGATGGCTGCCCTCTCCGATGCGCGCCGCGGCCCCGAGGGCGACACGCCCGGCCAGCCCCACGCCGGTGTGGAAGTCGGCGCCGTCGCCCACGGCGACCCGGGCGTTCCCGATTCGGCTCACGGGATCGCACACGCACATGCGGCTGAGCCGTTCGCGGGGGAGCGCCATCAACCGGAAGGTCCCCTCGAGAAAGTCGGCAGGGGTCCCGAACTCCCACCACCACCCCTCGTGGAGGTAGCACCCGATCTCGCGGGCGGCCACCATCTCGTAGTACAGATCGCGAACGATTTCGGATTTTCCCTCGGGGATCCGGTCGAGGACCTCGGGTTGGAGGAGATGGCAACCGGTGAACATGCACGATCGCCCATCGGCGGGTCCGGGGCGTCCACCGATCGAGACGATTCGGTCGGCATCCACCACGATCTCGGTGTAGCCCTCCCGGGCCGGCGCCACGACGAGGGTGACCGCCGCACCCGATCTCCGGTGCGCGGCGAGCGCCGCCTCGAGGTCGATGTCGGAAAGGAAGTCTGCGTTGTGGACGACGATGGTGTCGGCGTCACGCAGGAACCGCGCAGCGTGACGGATGCCGCCGCCGGTTCCCAGGATCTCACCGTCCTCGTGCGAGTAGTGGATTCCCGCGAGACCGAAACGGTCGCCGTTGCCGAGGACGTTCTCGACCAGATCGGAGAGGTGATGAACGTTGACGGTCGCCTCGTCGACCCCGAAGCCCGCAAGACGTCCGAGGACGTGCCCCGCCAGAGCCTCACCCAGAACGGGGATCGCCGGTTTGGGGAGCGTCAGTGTGAGCGGGCGCATCCGCAAGCCGAGCCCCGCGGCCAGAAGCATGGCCTTCATCGCTCAGCCTGCCGTCTCGGCGAACACCATGTCGCCCATCGGCGTTCCGCTCGACTTCGCGTGCGCGCGGTGAAGGGTGAGATAGCTGTCGCGGATGTAGTCGCTCGGGGAGAAGCCGAGCCGCTCGGCGAGCCGGTCGATCGCCTCGGGATCTCCCTCGAGCTCGATGAAGGAACCGATCGGGGTCTCGTCGACCGCGATCTCGACGCCGCCGGCGCGGTACACACTGCGGTACTTCTGATAGCGATAGACCGCCGAGTATCCCAGCCCGGCGAGGATCTCCTCGAATTGGTCGGGGTCGGCGACCGCGGTCTCGTACTCGATGCGGATCTTGTAGCGCTGTTCGTCGGGGACGCGCGCCTTGAAGGTCACCGTCGCACGGTTCCCGGCCCGCCGCAGCCGCAGCAGACGACCGTCGGCGCGAAGCGCGCCGTCGGAGAGGTCGTAGACCCGGTTGTCCTCGAACTCCCGCGGCACGACCAGTGTCGCGGCGATCGCTTCGACTCTCCGGAACGCATCGTCGGGCGAGGGGAGGGCTAGCTTGATCTCGACTTCCGTTCTGGACGGGTCCATCAGGGCCATGATAGCATCCGGCCTTTCCGCTCCTATTTCGTTGTGGACGCCCCACTTAGGACAAATACTAGGGGTGCGGTGGACCGGAGGCTCGATGGCAACCGACCGGGTCGTGATCACCGGCGTCGGTGTGGTCAGCGCGATCGGTCCCGACCGCGAGAGCTTCTGGAAGTCGTGTCTCGCGGGTCGTTCGGGGGCGGTCCATCTCGACTCGCCATGGGTCGTCGGGACCGATATCTCTACCCACTTCGCCTGTCCTGTGCGCGACTTCGATCCCGTCGCGGCCGGCATCCCCCGGAAACAGGTCAGGCTGCTCGACCGCACGACGCACTTCGCGGTCGCATCCGCGGGCGAGGCGCTCCGCGACGCGGGCTTTACGCTCACGCCCTCGACCGTCAACCGCGGTTCGCTCGCGGTCGATGACGTCGACCCCACGAGGTTGTCCACGGTCATCGGTTCGGGGATCGGTGGACTCTTCACCTTCGAGGACATGCACGGTCGGTGGCGCGAAGAGAAGTCGAAGCTCGGGTTGAACCGATACGCGCTTCCGATGCTGATCCCCAACGCTCCCGCGGGCCAGGTCGCCATTCGCTTCGGGGCGCGAGGGGAGTGCAAGGCGGTGTGCACGGCGTGCGCCGCGGGCACGATGTCGGTGGGAGACGCGTGGCGGCTTCTGATGACCGGCGACGCGGATGTCGTTCTCGCCGGCGGCGCCGAGGGCGTCGCGGCCGACCACGATGCGTTCGGCATTCTCGGTTTCGACCGTCTACGCGCGATGTCGGAGCGCAACGACGACCCGCAACGTGCCAGCCGCCCGTTTGACAAGGAGCGCGATGGTTTTGTGCTGGGGGAGGGCGCGGCGACACTCGTTCTCGAGCGTGAGGAACACGCCAGGGCGCGAGGCGCAAAACCCTACGCCGCCATCGCTTCGTACGCCGCCAACTGCGACGCGGCCTCGATGGTTCAGATCGACGCGAGCGGGGAGTCGATCGTCGCTCTGATGCGTAGCGCGATCGAGCGCGCGGAATTGGCGATCTCCGACGTCAACCACGTCAACGCTCACGGAACCTCGACGGTGCTCAACGACAAGACCGAGGCCCTCGCGCTGCACAAGCTGCTCGGCTCGCGCACGGCCGAGGTCACCGTGACCGCGCTGAAGTCGATGACCGGTCACGCGATCGCGGGCTCGGGCGCGATGGAGACCGCCGCGCTGGCGATCTCGTATCGTGAGGGCGTGCTGACCCCGACGATCAACTACGAGTTCCCCGATCCCGAGTGCGACGTCAACGTCGTCGCCAACCAACCGCTCGAGGCCGATCCCGGTGTGGCGCTCAAGCTCTCTTACGGTTTCGGCGGTCACAACTCCTGTCTCGTTCTGACACCCGTATAGGATTCGAATCGTGCGCAGGTACGACTGGCGATCGAGCATCTGGAGGCTCCCGGTGCTCTCCGGGATCGTGCTCGCCCTCGCGTACTTCCCGTTCGACCTCCTGCTCCCGAACCTCTTCGCCTTTCTGCCGATCCTCTACTGGCTCGACCACAACGCCGACCTCTGGCGGTGGCAGCGTTTCCGCGCGTGTCTGATCTTCGGCATGACCGTGCACCTCGTGATCCTGCACTGGATGTGGGCGATGCTCGACATCTCGTGGCTGTGGATCGGAGCCTACTTTTTGACCGCGACGATGCTCGGTTTGAGCATCGCGATCTCGATGGCGCTTGCCGGGTGGATCCGCGCGCGCACCGGATGGTCGTACGCGGTGATCCTGCCGGCGTGCTGGCTTCCGCTCGAATGGGCCAAGACCTGGGGCGACTCGCGGATGACCGCCGACAACCTCGCCCACACGCTCGCCGGCTATCCCTTTCTCGTGCAGTTCGCCGACCTGCTGGGGCCCTACGGTGTCGGCGCGTTCATGCTGGTCGTCAACGCGTTGCTCTACGAGACGATCTTCCCTCGTGAGGGGCGCAAACGGTGGCGCCACGCGGGCGCGCTGGTCGTTCTTGTGGGCGCGGTTCTCGCCTACGACGCCTGGGCGTGGACCCATCCGCCCGCAGCGGACGACACGGTCCGCGTCGGCGTGGTCCAACCGAACTTCCCCCTCGATATCAAGCACGACGCCGAGATGACCATCTTTCAGTGGGAAGCGCTCGTCGAGATGACCCGCGAGGCCGACAAGGAAGACCCGGACCTGATCGTCTGGCCCGAGACCGCGCACCCCGTCCCGATCCGCCACTGGCTCGACAAACCCGAGACCTACCGGCTTCCGACGTTGCAGGGATTCGTGCGGTCGCTCGATACCGACATCCTGACCGGTGTCGAGTACGCGCGGCTGCGATCGAGCGACGACTTCGACTGGCTCAACGCCGCGGTCATCGTCCACGCCGACGGCACGCTGGATCCGACCTGGACCGCGAAGACCTATCTCGTGCCCTTTACCGAGCAGGTGCCCTACGAGTGGTTGCTGGGGCCGCTGCTGTCGGAGCGAAGAACCGGTGAGCTGCGGTGGCTGTCGGGCGGGTTCACGCGTCCCGAGAAGATCCGGCCGCTGCCATTCGAGAAGGGTCCCATCGGTGTGCTGGTGTGCTACGAGGAGCTGTACTGGGATCTCGCGCGACGTCTGAGAAACGACGGTGCCGTGTTGCAGGCGGTGGTCACCAACGACGCGTGGTTCAAGCAGACGAAGTTCCAGGACTACCAGGCCGACACCGTCCGTCTGCGCGCGATCGAGAACCGGTCGTCGTTCATAAGGGCAGCCAACACGGGAATCTCCGGTTTTGTCGATCCGCTCGGGCGGTATCATGTCTGGACCGCGCTCGACGTCCCCGCGGTGGAGGTTGCGGAGCTGCCCGTGGTCTCGGGTCGAACGATCTACAACCGTGTCGGGGACGTCGTCGCGTGGGTCGCCATCGCCGGTCTGATCGCGATGGTCTTTCTGGCCCGCGGGCGGGAGAGGGAGTCATGAGCGTTCGTTTTACCGATCTGTCGTGGGAGGCGCTTCGTGATCGCGTGCCGTCGAAGTGCGATCTCGTCCTCGTTCCGGTGGGGACCATCGAGGCACACGGCGCCAGCCCGCTGGGCACCGACAACGTCATCCCCGACGCGATGGCCCGGCATCTCGCGCCGCGTCTGGACGCGCTCGTGGCACCCGCGATCAACTACGGGGTGACCAACTCGCTTCTTCCCTACCCCGGTTCCACGACCGTGACATCGGCCACGTTCACGCAGTATCTGTTCGAGGCGACCGCGGGTCTGGCGGACACCGGTTTCCGCCGGATCGTCTTGATCAACGGTCACGGAGGCCAGACGCGGGAGGTCCATGCCGTGGTCAATCGTCTGTGGGACGAGCGCAAGGCGTTTGCGGTCGCGGTCGAGTGGTGGGGTCTTGCCGAGCAGATCAGCAAGGACGTCTACGGGGAGATCACCAGCGGCCACGCCGGCGTCGAGGAGACCGCGATGGTCCTTGCCGTCGCGCCCGATCTGGTGGATCTCCAGCGGGCGCCCAAGGCCCGTCGTGCTCCACGTCGCCCCGGGATCAAGGCGCGTCCCTTCCCGGCGACGGTGATCCTCAACCACGAGGAGAAGGACGGCGACGGCGCGCCGATCATCGACGACGCCAAGGCCAAGAAGTTCTACAAGCGAACGCTCGACGCCGTCGAAGCCGCATTGCTCGAGGTCTTCGAGGGCTGGCGCGAGCTACGCCCGTAGGGAGGAAGAATGAGGCAGGAACATCAGGATCTCCGGATCGATTACGTCGAGTTCGCCGCCAAGGACATCGCGAAGGCCAAGGAGTTCTACAGCGCCGTCTTCGGGTGGACCTTCCAGGACTACGGCGCCGACTACACGAGCTTTCACGACGGTCGCCTCGCCGGCGGCTTCCGCACCGACGTCGAGCCGAAGCCCGGCGGAGCGCTGGTGGTCATCTACGCCCTCGATCTCGCCGCCATCGAAAAGAAGATCAAGAAAAACGGCGGAACGATCGCGGTCGAGACCTTCGAGTTCCCGGGCGGCCGGCGTTTCGAGTTCGCCGACCCCAGCGGCAACCGACTGGCGGTGTGGTCGGACAAGTAGCTCTTTTAATTCCGACACACTCAAGACTCGTTCGGCCGCGCATATCGGTCAGCGGTATACTTCAGTCAACTCTCTGTGCAGGGACCGGGCCTGAGGGGAAAGCCGCGTGAGCTTCGGCGCCGGAGAGCGCGCGAAAAACCACGCCATCGGGGGGTTGCCATGACGCCTACCGCACGAAAGACGCTGATCTGCATCGCTGCTTCGGGACTGATCGTGGGCGCGAATGCGTTCGCCGCGTCACACCGCTGGGTCGTCAACGAGGTGTTCAGCAACGCTGATGGGACAGTTCAGTTCGTGGAGTTGTACTGTCCCCTCGGGGCGGCGAACGAGACCAATATGAATGGCAAGAATGTCACGAGCCAGGTCAACGGCACGATTCACGCGTTCACGGCGAACCTGCCCGCGGACTCGACGAGCGACAAACACTTGCTCCTGGCGACCCAGGCGTTCGCCGATCTTCCCGGCGCCCCGACGCCCGACCACATCATTTCCGCCAACTCGTTCTCGATCTCCGGCGACACGCTTCAATGGCATATCTACGTCGCCTCGATCTTGAGCTTTGGCGCCGGCCAGCTTCCCACGGACGGCATCAACTCGATCGACC
>JBFJTV010000063.1:0-9849 GCA_041625075.1 Candidatus Polarisedimenticolaceae bacterium
CGTCGGCGACGGCAACCACGAGACCGGGGCTCCATCCCAGCACCCGGACCACGTTGGTCAACCCGGCGTTGCCGCTCCCGTGCTCGCGGATGTCGATTCCGTGAAGCCGGCCGAGGAGGAGACTCGGGGAGAGCGAACCCAGCAGATAGGCGAGCAGGATGATGACGACGGTCGAGATCAACGCCCTCGTAGCATACATGGTCGGGCCGGCCTCTCGGAGAGATCCTGCGCGGCCGGCACGGGCGCTCTATATTGGACTGCCGGTGTTCTGGATGAAGGCGATCTCCCATATCAAGAGCCGGATGGACACGCTGCTGGCGGGCCATGACGGCGCGATCGCGGGCGGCTTGCGCCGCGCGCTCGAGTCGGACTTCGTCCGGAAGGTGATCGAGACCTTCGCGACCCGGATCCTGCTCATCGGGATCGGATTCGCCACCAGCGTGCTCATCGCCCGCATCCTCGGACCCGAGGGGCGCGGTCTGTTCGCCGTTGCCGGGACGATCGCCGCCATCGGCATCCAGTTCGGCAACCTGGGTCTGCACTCGGCCAACACCTACCGCGTCGCGCGGGACCGCAAGCTCCTTCCGGGCCTGCTGGCGAACAGCCTGGTGGTGGGGTTCGCCCTGGGCGGACTCGTCGCGCTGATCGCGTGGGGAGCAACCCGTCTTTGGCCGTCCGTTGCGCCGATCCCCGAGCTGCTCCTCGTGCTCGCGCTTGCTTCCATTCCCACGAGCCTCGCCTACATGCTCGCCCAGAACCTCTTGCTCGGGATTCAGGAGGTTCGTGCGTTCAACAAGATCGAGCTGGCCGCCCGGGTGATCACCGTCGGTTTGATCACCCTCGTGATCGTGATCGGGTTCGTCACCCCCGAGACGGTGTTCGTCGCCGGGCTAGCGGCAGGGGTGATCAATCTGCTGTGGGTGCTGTGGCACCTTCGACCGTTCGTCGAGTCACCGCCCCGGCCGTCGTGGTCGCTTCTCCGCAACAACATCGCCTACGGGTTTCGTGTCTATCTCAACTGCCTGTTCGCCTTTCTGGTGATCCGGCTCGACCTGCTCATGGTGCAGTTCATGATCGGTGCGGAGCAGGCCGGATACTATTCCATCTCGGTCTCGATGGCCGACCTTGTTTATCTTCTGCCGGTGGTCATCGGAACGATCCTCTTCCCGAAGCTGTCGGCGATGGATCGTATCGAGGACAAGTGGCGGCTGACCAACAGGACGGCCGCGGTCGTCGCCGCCATGATGGTCGGGATCAGCACGATGGCCGCCATTCTGGCACGACCCGCGGTGCACCTCGTCTTCGGTGTCGAGTACCTCCCAGCCGTGCCCGCGTTTGTCATCCTCGCGGCCGGACTGGTCTTTCTCGGGATCAACACCATCTACTCGAACTTTCTCGGTTCGACCGGGCTGCCGTGGTTCACCGTGTGGTTGTGGGGAGCGGTCACCGCGCTGAACGTCGGGCTCAACCTCGTGTGGATCCCGCGCTTCGGGATCGAGGGCGCTGCCTTCGCCTCGCTGGTGTGCTACACGCTCGCCCTGGTCGTCCAGTTCACCTACGCGAAGCTGTACGTCCGGCGCTAACCGTCATCGTCCTTCAGAGTTTCGAGGTGCTTGCTGTACTGCGACTTCACCGCGATGAACTCGCTGTGGGACAGCTTGATCTCGCTCGCGATCTTCCGGATCTCGGTGTCCTCGGCCGAAACGATCGACTCATCGACGGCCGAGACGGCAAACAGACAGTGCAACAAGGCCAGCTTTTGATCGCGATCGGCGATTTTGCCGAACTCGCGCGTCACCAGATAGTCCTCGGTCCCGCCGAACAGGAGGTTCTGGGTCTTGGCCATCTGGATGACCATGATCGCCTGCTCCTCGGGGAGCCCGCCGCGTTCGCAGACGATCTTCTCCATGGCACGAGTCTCCTCGGGCGTGATCTCGAGATCGGCGTTGGCGACACGGCTCAGGATGTACGCAAAGGAGGCGATATACCTGGCCTGCTCGAGCTCCAGGCGGTCGAGCGCATCGACGATTTTTCGAACCGTCTCGGTTTCCGACGACGGCATGGCGCTCTTGTCGGCCTCCTTCCCGCCCAGGCCCAAGTATTCCCAGATCGACATCGCTTTCCCCTTTCGAGCATAGATGTTACTCGACGACCGACGCGTACGCCGCGTAGCGGTCCGTGATTCGCCGGACGTACTCGACCGCCTGCCCGCACCGGCAATAGCCGAAACGCGACCTTCCGGCGTACTGCGACTGCCCCAGCAGCGGAAGCACTGTCTCGACATGACCGAACCACGTATCGGGATCGAGACCGTTCTCGCGCGCGAGCTGACGGCCGTCGAGAATGTGTCCCCGGCCCGCGTTGTACGCCGCCAGAGAGAACAACAGACGCTCTTCGGGAGGCAGCGAGGGCTCGAACCGGTCCATCAGCCAGCGCAGATAGAGCGCGCCGGCCCGGATTCCCGACTCGGGCTCGCGGAGATCGCCCTCGACACCCATCTGGAGCGCGGTCGTCGGAAGCACCTGCATCAAACCCAGGGCGCCGGCCCAGCTTTCGGCGGCCGGATCGAAACGGCTCTCCTGGTAACACTGCGCGGCGAGAAGTCTCCAGTCGATTCCGATCTCATCGGCGTAGCTCCGCAACAGGTCGTCGTACTTGCTGATCCTGCCCCGTAGTTTCGGCCGTTCGGTCACCATCCGCGCGATGGTTCGCGAGCTCTTGAAGTACTTCTTCTGGAGACCGTTGTAGAACGCGCCGCGGTAGGCGCCGTCGAGGTAGAGGTCGGCCGCCTCTCGCAACCGCACGTCTTGGGGCCGTACCACCCACGCGATCTCCGAGGGCTCGCCGAGAACCACGGCACCCCGGACGGTCTCGCGGTAGGTGAGCTCGATGTCGACGATGTTGCTGTCGGCGACGGTGAGATCGATCGACCCGTCGGCGACGCCCGCGATGAGCGTCTCCGTATCCACGGTTTCGGGAACGGGATCGATCGCGAAGGAGAGATCGTCCTGCAGACGGCTCAACGTTCGGTAATACGAGCTGGACGGTCGGACGCTCAGGGTTCGTCCCGCGAGATCCTCGACGGAGCCGATCGTGTCGTCGTCGGCCCTCGCGACCACGAGCTCGCTTACGTGGTTGTAGGGACGGGTGAACGCCACCGTTTCCGCACGCTCGGGTGTGATCGTCATCGCGGCCGCGATCAGGTCTCCTCGACCTTCGAGCAACCACGGAATCAGTAGATCGTGGCTCGGTGGAACGATGACGCGGATTCGGCACCCGATGCTCCGTGCGAAGTCCCGCGCGAGCTCGAACTCGAATCCCATCTGCTCGCCGCGGTAGAGGAAGTAGCTGGCCGCTCCGTTTCGTGTGAGCACGCGGAGCACGTCACGTTCCTGGATGGCCTCGAGATCGCCGACGAGGGTCTCGTCGAAGCGCAGGTTCAACGGTTGCTCGTGAAGAAAACGGTCGATTGCGGCCTTCAGATCGACACTGTCGGGGCGCATTGCCCAGGCCACGGGGCGGGGTCGCGTGAGGGCGAACGGGGCGCGGAGATCGTCCCGGTAAGCGAGGACCTCCTCGAAGATGTCGTTGTCGGTGACCGTAGCGTCGTACTCGTGAGTCCCGACCTCGAAGAGCAGCTGTTCGGTATCGACGTGCTCCGGCACCGTCACGATCTCGAGACCGGGGACCAGGTCGCGCAATCGCACGAGGGTCCCGTAGTACGACGAGCTCGCTCGAACCGCGACGCGTTTGCCGTCGAGATCTTCCGGGCTCCGGATCCTCGGGTCCGCCGCGCGGATCACGAGCAACTCGCGGACGTGAGCCAGCGGGACCGAGAACGAAAACTGCTCGCGACGCTCGTCGGTAACCGTGATGCCGGCGACGACGACGTCGCCGTAACCCTTGAGCAGGGCTTCGAGCATCTTGTCGCGCTCGGGGATGGTGAGGACGACGGGGCGAATCCCCAGCGAACGGGCAAAACGCCCGGCGAGCTCGAGCTCGAAGTCGAGGGTGTACCCGCGTCTGGGGAGGCTGGTGGGGTCCACCGGCGGAGTCAGGATCCGCAACGTCCCCTGCTCGACGATCGCCGCGAGGTCCCCCGACTCCTCGTACGCGGCGGGCTCGCGGTCCGGCTCGCCCGCGCACACCAGGCAGGCCAGTGCCGCGAGCAACGCGAGAGCGACGCGGCCCGGCGATCGTGGGCGCGTTGGCATCTGACCCTCCCCTTCTGCCGATTATCTCATGGTGGTAGGGGCCGGGGTCTTGGAGTATTGTTCCCGCCTGCCCTCAGCCCCGAGCTTTTCAGAGGAGGGCCGGAGTCGAGGCAATGAAACGAGAACAGCTGGTGTATCTCCTGGTCGGGCTGGCCTTCGGCCTGCTCATCGGCTATGCGATGTACGCGGCGTGGGGCAAGGGCGGGACGGAGAGCCTTGCCGCGGGTCCGACGGCGGTCCCGGCGCCCGCCGGTCCGATGGCGCCGACGCAGTCCGGTCCGGCTGCGGGCGGCTCGGCGTTCGTGCAGGAGTTCGAGCGCCTCAGGGCGAGGTTGGATGAGGACCCCGACGACGTGGCCTCGCTCGTCGCGATGGGTGACCTCGCCCTCAGTGCAGGGATGGCACAGCAGGCCGCGCACGTTTACGAGCGGGCGATCGCGCTACGCCCGGACGACCCCGATCTGCTCACGGTCACGGGTCGGTGCTACGCCCAGCTCGGCAATGGCGAGAAGGCGCTCGAGCTTTTCGGCGAGGCGCGCCGTATCGATCCGACGCACGCGGCGTCGCTCTACAACATCGCGATGGTCGAAGGTCTGGTTCTGGGCCGATTCGACGACGCCGAGAAAACCTTACGTTCGCTCGAGACCGAGCACCCCGACGTGGCAGGAATCGAAGAGCTCCGCCAGGCTGTCGCCGGTGCCCGCCGGGAGGCTGGAGCGAACCCGACTCCCGGGGACCGCTAGGGCCAGTCTCGATACTGCAGGACGCGGTCCGCGAATTCTCGAAAAAGACAAAGAAAAAAAGGCCGAGGCTACAACCAGTCGCGAGGCTCGAGGAAGACGTCGTAGAGCTCCCGCTCGGGGGAACCCGGCTTCGGGGCCCAGTTGTATCGCCAGCGAACGAGCGGTGGGAGCGACATCAGAATCGACTCGGTTCTCCCCCCGCTCTGGAGTCCGAACAGGGTTCCACGATCGTAGAGGAGATTGAACTCGACGTAGCGGCCCCTGCGGTACAACTGGAAGTCGCGCTCGCGCTCACCGTAGGCCGTTTCCTTGCGACGCTCGACGATCGGAAGGTAGGCGGCGAGAAAGCAGTCTCCGACACCTCTGGTGAACTCGAAGCAGCGTTCGAAACCCCACTCGTTGAGGTCGTCGAAGAAGATCCCGCCCACGCCGCGCGCCTCGCCGCGGTGTTCGAGGCGAAAGTACTCGTCGCACCACCGCTTGAAATCGGCGTAGACGGCGGGGCCGAACGGATCGCAACTCTGCTTGATCGTGCGGTGCCAGTGAACGACGTCTTCCTCGAAGCCGTAGTACGGCGTCATGTCCATCCCGCCGCCGAACCACCACAGCGGTTCTTCGCCTTCCCTCTCGGCCACGAAAAGACGGATGTTGGCGTGCGCAGTCGGGACGTACGGGTTGCGCGGGTGGATCACCAGCGACACACCGAGGGCATTGAATCGGCGGCCGGCGAGCTCGCGCCGACGTGCGCTCGCCGCCGCGGGCAGATGCTCCCCGAAAACGTGAGAGAAATTCACACCCGCTCTCTCGAACACGTCGCCGTCGGTCAGGACGCGGGAGAGACCCGCGCCTCCGGCTTCGCGTTCCCAGTCGTCGGCATCCAGCGTCTTGCTGCCGTCCGCACGTTCGAGCGCCGCACAGATCTCGGACTGCAGATCGAGCATGTATCGGCGAACTGCACTGATATCGAAGCTGCTCATCTGTGTTCCTTGAAGATCGGCATTGTAAACCCTGCGTAAACGTCCCGATATCGTTCGGTAAAACATGCTGTCTTTTACGCACCGGTTACAACCTTTCGGAATGCAGGACGTAGTCAGTGTTGTACGCAAGAGGCGAGGCCGTGGTTGGCCTCGAGGGGGCCAAGAAAGAAAGGAGCCGAAGATGAAGTTGCACCGCTCGATCAAGCTCACGCTGGCACTCGTTGCCGTGTTGGCCATCGCCTCTGCTGTCTTTGCGGGTCACCGCACGGTCTTCCTGTCCGAGGGTACGACGCTCGACGGCACGTCGATCCCCAAGGGCCAGTACGACATCACCTGGAAGAAGAACGGCGTCCCGGATTCCTACGACGTCCGGATCCTGCAGGGAACCAAGGTCTTCGCCAAGACGACCGGCAAGCTCGTCGACCGCGGTAAAGAGTCCGAGCGCGACCGCGTTCTGACCAAGCTCGACGGCAACGGTGGACGGTCGATCGAAGAGATCCACTTCCGCGGGAAGAGCACGGTCCTGGTGATCGGCGACTGATTCTCATTGCGCCGGGGACCGGTGACGAGTCACGTGAGGAGTCGAACGTCGTGCCCTCGACGGCGACACCGCAGGAAATGACGGCGCGGAAGCGGTTTCGATGTCGATCCCCACGACGATGGCGACTTGATACCCGCCGGACGACTCCCCGCGTCTCGCACGGTCCTCGGCGCTCTCATGACCACCGGATCGAGAAATCCTGACGTGTCTTTCTTGCCCGTTTGATTCGACCTGGTCACGAGAGTCGCCGCTTGATGTAGATCGGACGCGACGCCCCGGGACGCCGCAGCCTGGTATACCCGGCGTGGCGAAAGAGCGCGGGAACTCCGGTCCACGCAAACGCGGCGGGGACGGGCGAGGAAGCGCTCTTGGGAACGACCGGGTAGCCCTCGATCTCACCCGCGCCGCGGGCGAACGCTTCCCGGGTGGCGGCCTCGAGCAACCGCCCGGCGACGCCGTGGCCTCGCCATTTCGCCGGGATGAAGAAGCAGACCACCGACCACGTTTCCTTCGACCACCCTCGCCGCAGTGCGCGAACCGTCTCGAGCCGCGGCATCGTCGCGCGGGGGCCGAACGAGCACCACCCCACGGGTTCACGGCCCGAGAAGGCCAGCACGGCGTGGATCTTCCCGGCGCGGACGAGCCGGCGAAGGCTCTCGCGGTTTTTGCGGCCCTTGACCTCCTCCCACAGCTTGCCGCCCCGCGGGACGCGCGGCCACATGCACCAGCATCCACCACACGCGCCGTTGTCGCCGAACAGACGGACGATCGTCTGCCAGTCGCCCGGTTTGGCGGGCCGCACCCGGATAGGAGTCTCGGTGGCGGGCTCGTTTCGCTGCATCGGATCTATCATAGAGCAGTCATGAAGACCGTTCGCTTCTACTTCGATTTCATCTCGCCGTACTCGTGGCTAGCGTTGATGGAAGCCGGTGAATTCGCGGGTGCGCACGACGTCGCGTGGGAGATGCTTCCCGTCGTCTACGGCAAGCTGCTCGACGAGACTGGCCTCGTCGGACCGGCCGAGACGGGGGCCAAGCGGAGATACACGTTTCACGACATCGCGCGGCACGCCGACCGTCGCGGTCTTCGGCTCCAGGGACCGCCGGCCCATCCGTTTCGCTCGCTCGAGGCGCTACGGACCGTGGTCGTTTTTCGGGAAGAGCCGTCGATCCTCGAGCTATGTGCGGCGATCTCGGACGCGACGTGGGGCCGGGGTCTCGACCTGACCGATGTCGGCGTGCTGAGCGCGATCGTTCGGGAGTGCGGCCTCGACCCCGGGGATCTCTCGGAGCGCATCAAGGTCCAGGCAGTCAAGGACCAGTTGCGCGAGTATACCCAGGAGGCCCTGGAGCTCGGCGTCTTCGGCGTGCCGACGTTCATCTACGAGCGCGAGCTGTTTTGGGGCCAGGACCGGCTCCCCGATCTCGCGCGACGCATCGACGGGACGGCACCGCCGTCGAACGAGCTCGTGAAGTCGATCGTCGAGCGGCCGCGCGGCATCGACCGCAAGCGCGCCCCGCGGTGAGCGTCACCTCGTTCGAGCATCACCCGAACGTGTAGTCGATGCGAATGGTGAAGTACACCTCGACGGGACGCCCGTCGACCTCGGCGGGCCGATATCGCCAGAACAGAACCGCCTGCACGGCGGAGATCTCGAAGTCCCCTTTGCTGGTGCTTTGAAGTATCTCCACATCGCGGACCACACCGTCTTCGGTGATGACCGCCTGCATGACGACCTTCGCCTGTTTTCCGGCGGATTGCTCCCTCCCGGGAAAGACCGGCTTGTAGTAGGCGGCCCGCACGCGCACCGGATTGGTCACGTCACCGACGCCACTCATCCGGGGTCGCCCGTCCTTCGACACCGCTCCGACACACATCTCCTCAGTTGGCTCGCCCGCGAGCTCGCCGGCAAGCTTGCAGCGGTGTTCGTACGTCTCCGGGATGAGGTGGCCGGGCTCGCCGAGTCGTTCCTCGAGCTTTTCGAACAGCCACGTCTCCGGCAGAACCGTGCGGTAGTGCACCCTCGCCCGCGAGCGCACCACGGAGTCGACATACACGCGCGCCGGCTCGATGAACTGTGGAACCCAGATGTAAAACTGGAACTGCTGACCCTCGATACCTTTCCCCAATGGTGGGCCGGGGGGGCGCCGATCGCTCTTGCCGAAGCGTGCCGCCCTGGTGACGAGAGCTCCGCTGTCGCGATCGATCTCGGCGACGCCGAGCTTCAACTCCTTGATCAATGCCTCCAGCTCACGCCAGACTTGCTTCGCGCTGGAGCGGTACATCCGGGCGCGGTAGTACGGGTGCTTGCGAAAGAACTCGATCTCACCCTGGTAAAACCACGGGATCGGCTCGCCGTCCTGAACGGCCGGGTCGAACCTCCAGGTCATCACGGCCGTTCGGACCGATTGCTCGAACCCGAGTCCGCGTGTCGGGACCGTACGTACCTCGACGCTGCGGACCTTCCCCGAGGGATCGACTAGCGCGGTAAACGTCACGGTGCCCTCGATCCCGAGTCGGTGGGCCTCGGGCGGATAGGCGGCGTCGGCTTTTCCGGGAAGCGGGCGGGCGGGATGGGTGTCGTCGGTCTCCGCCAGGACGTGCGCCGACGCAGGTACGGCGAGGACGGCGAGCACGACCGCGATCCTCAGACCCGGGACGACCTGCATCTGTGCCCCATCACAAAACGGCGCTGGGCGAAGCGCCAACTGTGGATGGTCAGTCCGCTCGGGCACTTCTATCATGAAACGAACACTCCGAGGTGCGTCATGGAAATTCCGATCTATCAGGTCGACGCGTTCACCGACCGACCGTTCGGTGGCAACCCTGCGGCGGTCTGCCCGCTCGAGTCGTGGCTGCCCGATGACGTCATGCAACGGATCGCCACCGAGAACAACCTCTCGGAGACGGCGTTTTTCGTCCCGCGGGGAGAGGACTTCGATCTGCGGTGGTTCACACCGGTCGAGGAGGTCGATCTGTGCGGCCACGCGACGCTCGGTTCGGCGTTCGTGATCCTCAACCGGCTCGAGCCCGGTCGAGAAGCGGTGATCTTCCACACCCGCAGCGGCGCGCTCGGTGTGGCTCGCGACGGCGCTCGCCTCCGGATGGACTTCCCTTCGCGGCCGCCGGAGAGCGGGAAGGTTCCTGCGGGCGTCGCCAGCGCGCTCGGCGCGGAGCCGCTCGAGCTGCTTTGCTCGCGAGACACCCTCGCGGTCTTCGAGTCCTCCGAGAGCGTCCGGGGTCTCGCGCCGAACATGAGCGCGGTCGAGGCGCTCGATGCGTTCGCGGTGTGCGTGACCGCTCCGGGAAGCGGGCCCGACTCGGACGTGGATTTTGTTTCGCGGTTCTTCGCCCCCCGATCGGGGATCCCCGAG
>JBFJTV010000064.1:0-9847 GCA_041625075.1 Candidatus Polarisedimenticolaceae bacterium
AGCCCGAGGAGCGCGAGCGTCTTCCCGGAGACGTCGCCACCCATGGCCGTGCGGATCTTCTCGAGCATCTTCTCGGCGCGCGCATCGTTGACCGCGATCACGGCGTTGACGATCCCGAGCTCGATGCCTTGCTCGCGCGCGAACTCGACCACCGCGCGCGTGTCCTTGGGAAAACACGACCCGCCGTAACCCGGGCCCGGGTGAAGAAACTTTGGTCCGATCCGCTTGTCGAGCCCCATGCCTTTGGCGACACCGTGGACGTCGGCACCGAGGCGCTCGCACAGATCCGCCATCTCGTTGATGTAGGAGATCTTCGTGGCGAGAAACGCGTTGGACGCGTACTTGATCAACTCCGCGGTCGGTACGTCGGTAAACACGATCGGGGTCTCGATCAGAAAGAGCGGGCGGTAGAGGTCGCGCATGATGGCGGTCGCTGTCTCGTCTTCGGTCCCCACCACCACGCGGTCGGGCCGCATGAAGTCCTCGATGGCCGAACCCTCACGCAGGAATTCCGGGTTCGAGACCACGCTGAAGGAATGGTTCTCCGAGCGGTGCTTCTCGATGATCTCTCGGATCATCTTGCCGGTACCGGCGGGGACCGTGCTCTTGGTCACGACGACCTTGAACGAGTCGAGGTTCTCGGCGACCGACCGGGCGACCTGCTGCACGAAGGAAAGATCGGCGCGGCCGTCGTTTCCCTGCGGCGTTCCGACGGCGATGAACACGACCAGCGACTGCCGGACCGCTTCGGCCAGCTCCGTCGTGAACTCCAGACGCCCGGCCTTCACGTTGCGCTCGACCATCGCAGCCAGCCCCGGCTCGTAGATCGGGATCTCGCCCCGCTGGAGCATCTCGATCTTCTCGTGGATCTTGTCGACGCAGATCACGTGGTTCCCGAACTCGGCGAAGCAGGCGCCGGTCACCAGCCCCACATAGCCGGTCCCAACCACCGCGATGTTCATGTGCTCCTCCCGGATTCACGATCCGCCTGAAACCAATCCAGAAACAACCTCAGACCCTGATCCAGATCGACCCGGGGCGCCCAGCCCAGCTCGTCGCGCGCCCGCGACACGTCGGCCCACGTTCGGTCGACGTCCCCGGGTTGCATCGGTAGCGCGCGCGCGCGACGCTCCACCCCCAACCCCTCGGCGATCTTCACGATCAGATCGTCGAGACGGGTCGTCTTGGAGCCACCCAGGTTCCATATGTGATAGCGCGTACAGCGCGAGAGAGCCAGCACGATCCCCTCGACGATATCGCTGATGTACGTGTAGTCGCGTTCGGCCGAGCCGTCACCGTACTGCTCGACCTCCTCCCCCGACGCCAGCAACCGCGCGAACTTGTGGATCGCCATCTCCGGTCTCTGCCGCGGCCCGTAGACCGTGAAGAACCGCAGGCTGGCGATCGCGATCCCGAACAGATGGTGGTAGGTGTGGCACAGCAGTTCACCCGCCTTCTTGGTCGCGGCGTATGGCGACACCGGGTGGTCCACCGGATCGTCCTCGGAGAACGGAACCTTGTCGTTATTGCCGTACACCGAAGACGAAGATCCGAACACGAACCGTTTGACGCCGTGCCGTCGCGCGGCCTCGAGTAACCGCACGGTCCCGTCGAGGTTGACGGAGACGTACAGCTCGGGCTCGGCGATCGACGGGCGCACACCGGCCCTGGCGGCGAGGTGGATCACCGCGTCGAGGCCCTCGTTCGAGTACACCGCCTCGACGAGCTCTCCGTCGCGGATATCCCCCTCGACCAGACGGAAGCCGTCCGCGCCGGCCACGCCCGCGAGGTTCCGCCGCTTGGAGTCGGGGTCATAGAAGGTGTCGAAGTTGTCGAGAACGACGACACCGTGTCCATCCGCGAGCAGACGCGCGGTGAGGTGCGAGCCAATGAAGCCGGCGCCGCCGGTGACCAGAATCTTGCTCATCGCGCCCCCATCGTCTTGGCCGGACAGATTATCCACGACGGTCCGCCCAGGTCGAGGATTTCCTCGGAAGCCGTCCGCGTCCTCCCCTCAGAGCTTGTAGATGCCGTTGCGCCCGAGCGCGACGCCCTGCGTGGCGTTTCGCGTGTCCATGACCATCGGCGCGTTCTTGACGATGTCATGGTAGTCGTAGGACGAGTGGTCGGTGACGATAATGACCAGATCCGACTTCTTGAGGTTCGCCGCGGTCAGCGGTGAGGACTTCTTCGCGCCACCGTTGAGCTGAACCTCCCCAACGAACGGATCGTGAAACGAGATCCTGGCGCCCTGGTCGTGGAGCAGTCGCATGATGTCCAGGGCCGGTGACTCGCGCAGATCGCTCGTGTCCTTTTTGTAGCTGACGCCCAGCACGAAGATCCTCGAACCCTTGACGCTCTTCTGCTTGCCGTTGAGCAAGCTCGCCGCGCGCCGGACAACCACCGCGGGCATCGCGCCGTTGATCTCCGCCGCGAGCTCGATAAAGCGCGCGGAGTAGTCGAGGGTCTTGAGCTTCCACGAGAGGTAGTGCGGGTCGAGCGGGATGCAATGCCCGCCGATGCCCGGACCCGGGTAAAACCTCATGAAACCGAACGGTTTCGTGGCGGCGCCGTCGATCACCTCCCAGACGTCTAGATCCAGCTTCTCGCACATCAGCGCGATCTCGTTGACCAGAGCGATATTGACCGCGCGGAAAGTGTTCTCGAGCAGCTTGATCATCTCGGCGGTCTGGGTCGAGGAAACCGGGTGCACGGTCTCGATGGCCTGGCCGTACAGCAGCGTGGCGATCCGGGTGCACCGCGGCGAGACGCCACCGACGACTTTGGGCGTGTTCTTCGTCGTGTGGATCTTGTTCCCCGGATCGACGCGCTCGGGCGAGAACGCCAGATAGAAATCTCGGCCGGCCTTGAGTCCGCCCGCCTCGAGACGCGGACGCAGGATCTCCTCGGTGGTTCCCGGATAGGTCGTGGACTCGAGGATGACGATCTGTCCCGGCCGGATCTCCTTGGCGACCTCCTCGACCGCCCGGATGATGTACGAGATGTCGGGGTCCTTGGTCTTGCGCAGCGGTGTCGGGACACAGATCAGGATGGCGTCGAACTCGCCACAGCCGCGGTAGGACGTCTTGGCGTGGAGTAGCTTTTTCCGGACCAGGGGCTCGACGACGCTCGACGGGACGTCCTCGACGTGCGAGTTCCCGGAGCGCAACCCGGTGACCTTGGCCTTGTCGGGATCGATTCCGGTGACGCGAAAACCGGCCGAGGCGAACTCGACGCTCAGGGGAAGACCCACATACCCCAGACCCGCGACGCCGATGCGGGCATCCCGGGAGAGAATCTTCTTCTCGAGGTCTTTCAGACCGGCCGTCATCCCGTTGAGCCTCTTCCCCCCTCCAACCGGTGGCACACCAATAACTTAGCCCCCGGGGCGGCAGAATATATATGCGAGATGTCGCGAACGCCAAGTCGCGGCCGGACGATGACGATTTCGTAAGCCGGGCCGGGGTCAGGGCTTCGGGTCGGGACCGCCCGGCAGGTCGGCCCCGTCAGCGGCGGCCCGGGCCTCGCGTTCCTGTTGCTTGATCCCCTTCTTCTGGTAGCGGCGCATCAGCCAGCGGGCGAACTTGCTGTCGTTGACCCCGGCAACGACCTCCTCCAGGCCGTCGTACACGCTGCGGTCGGTGACCAGGGCCCCGAGCGTCCCCTCCCCGCTGTTGATCTTCGACGCGATCCCGGCAAGGTTGGCGAGGAGATCGTCGAGATCGCCGGAGAGCTTGTCGGCGAACTCGGGATCGGTGAGCATCCGGCCGAGGAAGCTCTCGTCCGACTCCAGGCGCTCGAGGCTGCGCTTGAGCGAGGCCGTCGCGTCGGCGAAATTCTCGAACCCGCTGCGGACCGGCCCGTCGTCGCGGAGCATCTCGCTGAGATCCGACTCGAGCTCGCCGAAACGCTCGCTCACGTCGCGGAGGTTTTTCAACGTGACCGTGAGGTCGTCGACCGATGACGCGAACTCGGGATCCTTGAACACCCGTCCCAGAAACCCACGTCCAGCCTTGAGGTCGGCGGTCACCGATTCGAGATCCTTGAGGACGCGTCCCAGCGACTCCACGGCCGGGGCCCCGAAGTCGGGATCGTGGATCAGCCGGCCCAGGAGGCCCTCGCCGCGCTCGAGCGGGATCAGGATGTTCTTCAACGAGACCGTGATCTCGTTGAGGTTTTGGGCGACATCCGCGCCCTGTTCGAGAAGCTCCCGCTCGACCAGCGGCGGGATGCTCGCTCCCTCGGGGATCGCAGGCAGCTCGGGATCGCCGGGGTTGATCTCGATGTACTTCTCACCCGAGAGAATCTGGAGCCAGCCGAGACCGGCGCGGGTGTTCTCGCGGATTCGCGGTGCGTACTCGGGGACGACCCCGATCGTGACCTCGATTCCGGGAGCGTCCGGCTCGGTCGGAAGAAAGATGTCCGTCACCGAGCCGACCTGGACGCCCGCCATGTTGACCGGCGAGCCCACGCGGAGACCCTTGGTGTCGGGGAAAATCACCGTGTAGTTGACCTTGGTCCGGAAGACCTTCGATTCTTCACCGACCATCATGACCGCGGCGGCAAAGACCAGCAGGCCCAGGGTGACGACGGCGCCGACGGTGACGTCACGGGCCGGTCTCTTAGCCATATCCGCCCCCCTCGAGGAAGTTCCGCAGCAACGGCTCCTGCGATTTCTTGGCGTCCTCCACGCTCCCGTCGAACCGGATCTTACCCTCGTGGAGAAAAGCGATGCGGTTGCCGACCTTGAAGGCCGAGTGGATGTCGTGGGTCACGACGATCGAGGTCACACCGAGTCGGTTCTGGAGGCTGAGGATGAGATCGTTGATCGTATTCGCCGTGATCGGATCGAGACCCGTGGTGGGCTCGTCGTACAGGATCGCACGGGGTGCCAGCGCGATGGCGCGAGCCAGCGCGACACGCTTGCGCATCCCCCCCGAGAGATCGGACGGCATCAGATCGTCGACGTCCTGCAGCTCGACCAACCCCAGCACCTCGTGAACCCGGTCCAGGATCTTCTGCTCACTCCAATCGGTATGCTCGTTCAGCGCATAGGAAACGTTCTCGGCAACGGTCATCGAATCGAACAACGCGCCGGCCTGGAATAACATGGCGACTTTCTTGCGGGTGTCCACCAGGTCGTCCTCATCGAGCCCCGTGATCTCCCTGCCGTCCACCCAGACCTCGCCGCGATCGGGCGCATGGAGGCCGATGGTATGCCGGATCAGGACCGATTTCCCCGAGCCCGACCCTCCCAGCACCACTACGGTTTCGCCCTCCCCGATCTCGAGGGTCAACCCGCGGAGAACCTCCTTGCTCCCGAAGGACTTATGGAGATTGACGTATCGGATGAAGTAGTCGTTCACGAGGGGAAGAACATCAGGAAGATCTTGGTCAGGAAAAAGTCCGAGACGATCACGGATATCGAACCCATCACCACGGTGTTCGTCGTGGCCTTCCCCACTCCGTCGGCGCCACCCGTGGCCTTCAGCCCGTTGTAGCACGCGATGATTCCGATGAACAGTGCGAAGAACACGGTCTTGCCCACACCGCTTACGATGTCGTTGACGCTGAGCGCCCCCCACACGTGGGTCATGTAAAACGTCTTGGTCTGCCCGACCTCGACGACCGCCATGATCAGCCCGCCGAAGATCCCGATGGTGATGGCGAGAACCGTCAAGACCGGTACGATGACGACGAGCGCACCCACGCGTGGAACGACGAGCTTCTTGACGGGGCTCGCCGCGAGCGAGCGCAGCGCGTCCACCTGCTCGGTCACCGCCATGCTCCCGATCTCGGCGGTGATTCCCGCGCCGACCCGTCCGGCGATCATGAGCGCGGCGAGCACCGGCCCCAGCTCGCGAACGATCGAGAGCGCGATGATGTCACCGACAAACGTCTGGCCTCCGTATCGCCCGAGCGAGTAGGCCGTCTGGAGCGCGAGCACCATCCCCGTGAACAGCAGCGTGAGGTTGGTGATGGTCAGCGAGCGCACGCCGAGCTGGTACAACTGCTCCATCCACAGACCCCAATCGAGCGGCCGCCGGAACGCCTGCCTGATCGTGTCCCCGAGCAGGAACGCCATGCCCCCCACATCCGAAAGGTTCTGCCGCAAGATTCCGGTCATGCGCGCTTACTATAACGCGATGAGGAAGACCGAGATCGAGAACCGCCTGCGCCGGCGTGCGGCGCGGGATCCGCTGGTCCGGTCGGTCCGGGAGGCCGCGCGTGCGAGCGACGCCGAGGTCTGGCTCGTGGGTGGCTATGTCCGCGACACCGCGCTCGGGGCACGGGCGTCGGATGTCGATCTCGTCGGCGGCCGCCGGGCGGCCGCGCTCGTCCGGAGCTTGCAGAGAGACTGGCGGCGGCGCGGCTTTCGTTTTCGAAAACGAGGCGTCACGACCTGGCGCTTCCGCGTGATGGGGCGCGACATCGATCTCGTCGATGCCAGCCGCCGCGGACTCGCCACGGATCTTCGGCGTCGCGAGCTCACGATCAACGCGATGGCGTTCGATCTCCGGGACGACGCGCTCGTCGATCCTCTCGGCGGCCTGAAGGACCTGCGCGCCGGCCGCCTGCGCCCACCACGCGAGGGTGTTTTCCGCGAGGATCCCGTGCGCGCGCTTCGTCTCGCGCGTTTCGCCGCGCAGTTCCCGGCGTTCCGCCTCGACACCCGCGCTCGAAGAGAAGCGTCCTCGGTGGCGACCCGGTTGCGTCGGGAATCGCCCGAGCGCATCCGCGACGAGCTGAATCGCCTTCTGACCGTGACGTCGCCCAGCCGCGGTCTCGGGACGATCCGGGATCTCGGGCTGCTGGGCTCGGTGCTTCCGGAGCTCACGCCGCTTCTCGAGTGCGTGGCAGGACGGGATCGGCCCGACGTGTGGTCGCACACGGTTGCCGCGATCGAAGAGAGCGAGGGTTCGCGCCGGGTTCCAGGTGCCGCCGCCACGCGTGATCCCGCCGCCCTGCTCGTTTTGCGCTGGTCGCTGCTGTTGCATGACATCGCCAAACCGGAGACGCTGGCGTTTGCCGACGACGGTCGTCCGACCTTTCATGGGCATGATGTTCGGGGTGCGCGCTCGACCCGGAAGGTGTTCGATCGTCTGGTCCAGCCGAGGTGGCTGAGACGCCGCGTGGTCCGCATGGTGATGTTCCACTTGCGGCCCCACCAGCTCGCCGAGGCGGGAGCGCCCCCGCGCGGGATGCGCAGGCTCGTGCGCGAGGCCGATGAGGACCTTCCGATCCTCCTGTTCCACGCGGCCTGTGACGCGCGCGCATCCGGGGACCCCGACGCAACGCGCAAATGGCGCCGGCTCCGCCCGGTTCTGGGCGAGCTCGAGACGATTTACGAACGTTCGCTGATCACGCCCGGCGCTCCGATCGTGTCGGGACGGGAGGTCATGAGGGTCACCGGGCTCGAGCCGGGCCCGGCGGTGGGGCGCATTCTGGACGAGCTTCGCGAGCTTCAGGACGACGGGCGGCTTCACACCCGTGAAGAGGCGCTCGTTCATCTGAAACGAGCGCGGTCTACTTCTTCTTCGAACGAAGCTGACTGAGAATCCGTTGCAGATCGGCCGGTCTGGGAATGCCCGCGTGGGTCCACAACCCCGTCAGCTTTCGTGTCGCGATCCACATCGACAGGTTGTGGAGAATGACGCCGGCGCTGACCGCGGTCGCCACCCCCTCGATCCCGTAGGGTCGGACCGAGAAGTAGACCGCCGCCACGGTGAACACCGCGGTGACGAAGGTGATGCCCATCAGGGTTCGCTGGTGACCGGTCAGACCCAGGGTCACCCCGCACGAGCCCGTCCAGACGTTGACCAGACGGCCGACGCTGAGGATTGCCAGCACCGTCGCGCCCTGGCGGTACTCCTCGCGGAAGAGATTCCCGAGGATCGGCTCGCCGAACGCGATGAACGCCACCAGGACGATCGCGGCGGGAATCCCGGCGAGGGTCGCCGTCCCCCTGAGAACGCGAACGAGACGCTCGCGGTCTCCGGTGAAGTACATCTCGGCGACGAACGGCGGAACGACGAGGTTGACGATCATGAGCGGAATCGCCACGACGCGCACCAGCCTCGCGGCGAAGCCGTAGATGGCAAGCTGCTCCTCGGTGCCGAGCGCGCCCAGGACCCAAATGTCGGCCTGCAGCAACCCTTGCGACATGAGGTTCGAGAACAGCAGCGGCCACGCGACGTTGACCACCTCGCGCGGATGCACGCGCTCCGGCTCGCCGAGCGACACGAGTTTCTTGCGCAGGGCGAACGCGGCGCCCGACAAGCTGATGAGAATCGACCCGGCAGCGATCGCGACGATGACGTCGAGCTTTGTCTCGCCGCGAAAGATCCAGAGCACGGCGTAGGCCACGGCGGTCAGGATGCCGGAGATCACGCCGCCGAACACCGCGGCCCCCCGCATGTCGAAGAATCCACGGAAGGTCTCGGAGATCACGTTCTGCAGCGCGAGCGACGCCGCCCAGAGTCCGACGAGCGCGAGGACCCCAGCGAGGGCCGGTGCGTTGAAGACCTTCAACGCGAGCCATCGACCCGGACCGTCGGCGAGCAGCACAAACGCGACGATGCCGCCTCCCGCAGCGAAGATCAGCACCCAGCGCACCGCGCCCCGCGCCCGGCCCGGCCGGTTCTTGCCCATGGCCTCGGCGACCACCCGCACCACCGCGCGTCCCAGACCTAGTTGGGCGGCGATGGCCGAGAACATGACGATGCTGTAGGTCAGCTGGTAGACGCCCGCATCGTCGACGGAGAGCAGACGCGCGACCATCGCGCTGGCGATCAGGTTCGAGGGCGCGGTCAGCGCCTTCCCGGCGAGTACCCAGAACCCCCCGGTCAGCAAGCGATCGCCGAGCGATCGTCCAGGGGACGGACCGGACGGCGTGGACCCGGCGCCGATCGTGTCGTCGCCGGTCTCGGTCACGACGAGACCTCTTTTCCCACGGCATCGCCGAGTCCCAGCTTGGCGAGATAATGCCCCCACCGAGGGTCGTCGGGCTCATGGCCGCGGTTGGCGGAATGAATCCGTGAGTAGTCGAGATTTGGCGGCCTCAGCCCGCCCGCGGCGTAGACACGCTCGACGACCTGCTGCGGCGTCGCGCAGAACTGCTCGAACGGAACCGACAGAAACCGCTCACCGAAATATCGTCGGCCGTCCGTCTCCGCCTTCTCGAAGTTCACCCGCCAGTAAGCCAGCAGCTTGCCGACCGCCGGCAAGGCATAGACCTCTTCGGGGTCGAGACCCGTCTCGGCAAGGCGTTGGGCGAAAGTGCCGGCGGTGGACGCCCCCACGATTTCCTCGATCCCCCAAAAGTTGAAACCCGTCGCCCGCGTCCAGAAGCGAGAGCGTTGCATCACCCGACGGAGTCGACCACGGAGATCACGACGGCTCGGGAGCAGGTGCGAGGACGCGTGACTCTCCGGTCGCCGGTAAAGATGGACGAGGACTGCGTCAGGAGCGAGCGCGTGGAGCGCCTCGATCTTGAAGTGGCAACGGGTGAGATCGACCGAAACGTGTTCGCCCTGGGACAACAGATATCGAAAGAAACCCTGTTGGCGATCGTTGAGTCCGGGCAGGAGCTCTTCCTTTCTTTCGATTGGGGCCCACCGCTTCCAGAACTCGGCCGGGCCTTCTTCGACCAGCCGGACGAACTCGGTGTAGGCCCCTCTGGGGTTCCACCCCGGGAGTCCCCGGAGCAACGGGTTGAAGGGCTCGTTGTAGGACAACAGTCGCGGATCCTGACGAAACGTCTCCCACGTGATAGTCGTGCCGGAGCGGCGTAACCCCAGAATGATCAGATTCATTCGCTGTCAACCTCTTTGACTCTCTCCGTGAC
>JBFJTV010000065.1:0-9836 GCA_041625075.1 Candidatus Polarisedimenticolaceae bacterium
CGGCGTTGATCGGCTTGGCGACTGCCCCCTCGCCGCTGGGGCCCTGGGAGGTCGACCCCGAGCAACCGCGGTTCGAGACCTCCTGGGTCACCCGTATCCGGCATTATCACGGGCTTGCCGCGACGGCCAGCAAGCTCAGCAACCTGATGACGCACCACCGGTTCGCGACCGTCTCCGAGGTCATCGCGGCCGAGCGTACACGCCAGCCGACACCGTTCGCATTCCCGAGCGAGGCCTGGTGCGCACGCCCGGGATGAGGCGACCACGATGATGGAAGTCAAGGAAATACGATCGCTCGAGCAGCTCGAGGCCCTGGAGCCGCGATGGAACGCCCTTCTGGCCGAGAGCGGCGTCGCGAATCCTTTTCTGACGTTCGAGTGGATCAGCTCGTGGTGGCGGTCGTTCGGTAACGGCGAGAGCGGTACCCGGAACGGCCTGCGTGTCATCGTCGTCGAGGCCGAGGGCGAGCCAATCGCGATCGCCCCCCTGATGTCGACCACCGGGTCGTTCTTCGGTCTGCCGCTGACCGCGATCAGCAACATCGTCAACGACCACTCGTTCCGCGCGGGGTTGATCGTCAAGGACCGCGTCCATCAGGTCGTCCGTGCGATCTTCAGGCACTTGAAGGAGACCACCACTCGCTGGGATGTCCTCAGCCTGCGCTACCTCGTCAGGGAGCAGGCCGAGCGCCTCGGGCTCAAGGAAACACTCGCGGTCGACGGTGGGCTCGTCGGCGAGGCCCCGGTATGGCGTTCGCCCTACCTGCCCGTCACGCAGGACTGGGAGAGTTACTTTGCGACGGTGCGCGGAAAGACCCGTTGCGCCGTCCGGAGAAAGGTCCGCAGGCTCGAGTGTCTGCCAGGGTTTTCCATCCGGACGGTCGCGAACAACGGCGGTGGCGATCTTCTCGATGCGATCTTCGAAATCGACCGCAAGAGCTGGCAGTACGCCAACGCGAGCGGGCTGGGGTCGAATCCCGCGACACGGGACTTCTACGTCCAGATTGCCGATCGGGCCCGCGAGCGCGGCTGGCTCCGTGGTCACGTGCTCTCGGTCGCCGGGGAACCGGTCGCGTTCGAGTTCAATCTGGCGTACGACCGCGTCCTCTACAACCTCAAGCTCGGCTACGACTCGAAGTACGCGCGGTACAGTCCGGGACTCGTTCTGCGGTATCACGTGATGCAGGATGCGTTCCGCCAGGGATACCGCGAGGTCGATTTCCTTGGTGAGGAAGACGAGTACAAGCTGGCGTGGACCCGGCAAGCGCGGGATCACATCGATCTCTACGTCAGCAATCCGTCCAGCCTCTTGGGACTCGCGTTCCACGGTTACCACTTCAAGCTCAAAAACGTCTTGAAACGCATCCGCCCGCTGCGGGCCCTCGTCCGGGGGATCCGCACCAACGGAAACGGATCGAGCGCTCGAACGAAGGCCCGGCCGGCAGTCCCGGACGACTCGAGCCATCGGACGGTTCCGAGTGGAGTGATCGATCCGATGACGCGTGATTCGCAGCCATGACCAACGGGGCTCCAGCCACGATGTCGATACGGTCGGTGGCCAAGAGCGCCGTCTTTGCCGGGCTCTATCATTCAGGCGTCTGCAGGATTCTCAACGCGCGCAACAACGCGCGGGGACGTCGTGCCACGATCGTGACGTTCCATCGCGTCGCCGACCGCGCCCCCGGAGACCCGTACTCGCTCCCGACCCTGTTCATTTCTCGGGATCGGTTCGCGCGGACGCTGGAGTTTCTGCGCTCGCGATATCGAATCATGCGTTTGGCCGAGATCCTCGAGGCGCTCCACCGCGAAGATCCTCTGCCGCCCAACGCGCTGGCGATCACTTTTGACGACGGCTATCGCGACGTCTTCGACAACGCGATCCCGGTGTTGCGCGAGCTATCGCTCCCCGCGACGTGTTTCCTGCCGACCGCGTTTATCGACTCGACCGACACCGTGTTCTGGTGGGACGAGGCGTACTATCTGCTCCGGACGGCAAACCGGACGCAGGTGCCGCTCTCCGACCTCGCGTCCGCGCAGGGAGGCGCGTTACCGGACGGACTTCTCGAAGCGGTCGTAACCGCAGGACCGAGAGAGCTGGAGCCGGCGATCATCGCGACGATCGACGCGTTGCAGTCGAGTTCGCCGTCCGCGGCTCGTGAGCTTCTCGACGCGCTGTGGGACCGAACGGGCGCGGAGCGCGCGCCGTTTGTCGAGCGCAACGCCATCGGAACCTGGGAAGACGTCCGGCAGGCGTCGGAGGGCGGTATCGCATTCGGCTCGCATACCCGGCACCACGTCTTTCTCCACCGCGAGCCGGAGGATCTCGTGAAGGACGAGCTTCGGGTGTCGCGCCGGGACATCGAGGAGCGATTGGGCGAGGAGGTCCTCGACTTCGCATACCCGGGCGGGCGGATCACCGTCGACGTTCGGCGCTGGGTCCGCGAGGCGGGTTATCGCTGCGGCCTGACCACCGAGCCGGGGATCAACGGCGACGGCGACGAGCCGTTTGCGCTGCGGCGGATCGACATGTGGAACGGAAGCGTGAGCGGATACGGCGACACGTTCTCGGGAGCGCACCTCGCGGTGAAGCTCCTGGGGCTTTAGGAAGGTTGTCGAGAGGATGAGAAAGACCAGGATCCTCCTGCTGATCGACATTCTCTACGCACCGAACTGCATGGGCGGCACGGAGAGGCACCTTTATCAGCTCGCCAGCCGGCTCGACCGCGACCGCTTCGAGGTCTTTGTCGCCAGGTTCGACCCGCGCGACGGCATGGCGGCCGAGAAGATCCGGGAAACCGGCGTGGATGTTCACACGATCCCGGTCGGGCGGTACTACACGTTTAACGCTTTTCGGCGCGCTCTCGATCTGGCGGCGTTGATTCGCAAGAACCGCATCGATGTCGTTCAGACGTTTCATTTCAAGTCGGACACCTATGGCGTTTTGGTCGCCAAGCTGAGCGGCGCACCGGTCATCGTATCGAGCCGGCGCGACATGGGCGATCTGCGTAACCCCGTTCAATCGACCTTGATTCGTATCGCCGACAGGCTCGTCGATCGGTTTCTCGTCAACGCGGACGCCATCAAGGAACGAATGGTCGACGAGGAAGACCTCGATCCGGAGAAGATCACCACGATCTACAACGGGATCGATCTCGACGTCTTCGGATCGGCCAACGGCAGCGACCCGTCGGTCCGGGATCGGCTCGGGGTCCCGCAGACGGCGTTTCTTCTCGGCTATATCGCGCACCTCCGCCCCGAAAAGGGGCACCCCGTGATCTTCGAGGCGGTCAAGAGACTCAAGAAGCAGATCCCCGAAATCCGGCTGTTGCTCGTGGGTGACGGCCCGCGAGCCAACCGCGCCCATCTCGAGACCCTCGTCGAGCAGATGAGCCTGAAATCGAAGGTCCTTTTTCTCGGCGCCGTGGGCGATGTCCAGAAGTACATCCCGGCGATGGATGTGATGTGTTTCGTGCCGACCGAGAACGAGGGTCTCTCGAACGCCATCATCGAGACGATGGCGATGGAACGCCCCGTCATCGCCACCGACGTCGGCGGCAACCGCGAGCTCGTTACCGACGAGGACACCGGCCTTCTCATCCCGCCAAACGACCCCGAGGCGATTGTCAAAGCCATCCGACGGCTGCACGACGACGGGGCGCTGCGCTCGAGGCTGGCATCCGCGTCGCGGAAGTTCGTCGAACAACACTTGTCGCTCGCGGGGATGATCAAACGGTACGAGGACCTCTACACCGAGCTACTACGCGGACGCCAATGACTGACAAGCCTGACATTCTTCTGATCTCGATCGACACGCTCCGTGCCGATCACGTGTCGTGCTACGGGTACGACCGGCCGACGACGCCCAACCTCGACGCCCTCGCGCGGGACGGTACGCGTTTCTCCCACGCCTACTCGCCCGCCGGCTGGACCCCCCCGGCGCATGCCTCGATGCTCACCGGTCTGTTCCCGAGCCAACACGGCGCGGTCGACGAGAACCGGCTGCACGACGGGGTCACGACGCTGGCGCAGATTCTGGCCTCGGCGGGGTACGGAACGCTCGGGGCCGTCAACAACTCGCAGGTCGGTGAGCTCGTCGGGCTCGATCGGGGCCACGAGTCGTTTCACGAGGTTTGGAAGGGACACGGATCGAAATCGATCGTCAAACGGGGCGCGCACTTCGCCCTCCGCAAGCTGCGACGGCTCTCGGGCCGGGAAGACAAGGGCGCGGGCACCACAAACCGGATCGTGACCGACTGGTGGACCGGCCGCGTGGGGTCGGACGCCCCGTCGTATACCTTCATCCACTACATCGAGCCCCACAATCCCATCCAGCCGCCGCGAGCCTTCAGGCGGCGGTTCGCCACGCCCGGTAGCGCCGAAATCGATCAACGGAAGATGACACTCGTTCTCGACAATCCGCTGGTCTGCTTTGCCGACGACATGGAACTCAACGACGACGAGGTTCGGCATCTCGTGGCGTTGTACGACGCGGAGATCGCCTACATCGATTCGAGGCTGGGCGAGCTGTTCTCGTTACTCAAGCGGCAGCGAACCTACGACGACACGCTGATCATCGTGACCGCCGACCACGGCGAGCACTTCGGCGAGCACGGGATGTACTCGCACGTCGCGAGTCTCTACGAACCGGTCATTCACGTCCCGCTGGTCGTCAAGTGGCCGGCGGGGATCGACGGCCCCGGCGTCTGCGACTCGCTGGTCCAGCTGACCGACATCGTCCCGACCGTGCTGGACGTCACCGGTCTTCGCGCCCCCGAGCAGGACAGGCTGTTCGGCAAGAGCCTGGTGGATCGCGGCGAGGGTGTCGGCCACGAGTTCATCGCGGCCGAGTGGGAGGGGCGCATCCCGTTCTTCCTGCGCCGAACGCTGGGCGAGTCGCGCGCCGCCGAGAAGGTCGGCGTCTTCAAGGAACCGTTCACGATGATCCGAGAGGGTCGCTATAAGTACATCGCCCGCTCCGGCGGTCGGAACGAGCTGTACGACCTCGAGACCGATCCCACCGAAAGCAACAACCTGGTCCCCGAGGAGCCCTCGATCGCCGAGGCGCTTGGTAGGAAACTCGATGATTGGAAGGAGTCGGCGGCGGCGCATGCCCCCGAGAAGGTCGAGTACACGATGGATGCGGAAGTGCGACGGCATCTCGAGAAGCTGGGATACCTGTAGGAGATGGGCTCCTAATGTCCTTCCGCAAGTCCGCGGAGAACTACTCCGCGCACTTCATCAGTTTTATCCTGCTCGCGGTCGCGCAGCTGGTCTCGATCAAGGTATGGGTGAATCTCCTCAGTCAAGAGCAGTACGGGCAGTTGGTCACGTATTCCGTGGCGGTCGGATTCCTGTTGATCGTCTCGAAGCTCGGTCTGCAGCACTCGGCCCTGCGGTTCTACTCGGATACGCAAACGAAGGAAGACCCGCTCGACACGAAGGTCTACCACAGCACGATGACGATCGGTGGGATCGTCATCGGGCTCGCGGTGACGGGGCTTCTCGTCCTCGCGGCCTTGATCTACCTCGGTTTCCGGGGGCAACCGGAGCTGGAGGTCATGCTGATCCCGGCGGCGGTCCTCGTCGCCGTCGCCTCGTCGTCGCAGACACTGATGATGTTCTTGCGCGCCAAACAGCGCGCAGCGCAGTTCGGCACGATCATGGTCGCCCAGCGCTACGGGCAGCTCGGTCTGGCCGTGCTGCTGGTGTTGTGGCTCGGCGCGAAGGTCCCGAACGTCTTCTGGGGGCGCTCGCTCGCCGCCGGTCTGGTCCTGGTTTTCCTTCTGTCGGGACTGATCCGTCGAGGGCTGGTTTCCCCGAGGAACTTCTCGCGCTCGCTTCTGGGCGACACCATCAGTTACGGCTTCCCGATGGTGTGGGTCGAGGCCGCCACCCAGATGCTCTCGATGGGCGACCGCCTGATCATGATGCCGTTTCTGGGCGCGGAGACGGTCGCGATCTACTCGGTCGCTTACGCCACCGCTTTTCTCGGACAGTCGGTGATCGAGCAACCCGTGCGGGCTTCGCTGATACCGATCTATCTGAGCAAGTGGGCCCGCGAGGGCGAGGACGCCACACGCCGTTTTCTCGGTGCCGCCCTCAAGTACTACTCGATGGTGGGAATCCCGGCGGCCGTGGGTCTGTCGTGGTTCGCCAAGGACATCGTTTTCATGGTCTCGAAGGCGGACTACGTCGGCGGGTACCGCATCGTCCCGATGATCATCGGTCCGATGATCATGTACGGCGCCTACTGTCTTTACGGCGCCGGTCTGTACATCAAGAAGAAGCCCCGGGTCATGATGACCTCGACCGGGATGGCCGCAGTGATCAGCATCACGCTCAATCTCCTGATGATTCCCAGGTTCGGTATCTACGGCGCCGCGTACGCGACCGCGGCGGCCTATTCGTTCCTGACCGTCGTGGTTTTCGTGCGATCACGCCGGTACTTCGCGGTGCCCGTCGATCTGATCTCGATGATCAAGTACGCGGCGGTCGCGATCGCCACGACGTGGCTCGTGGCCACCACGCTCGCCGGCACGCACGTCCTGATCCGGGTCGGCGCCGTCTTCGTCCTGTACTGCCTCGCTCTCTTGGTGGTGGACCGCGACGTGCGCCACTGGGTCAAGGTCGCCGTGCGCAAGGTTAGGGGCTAACGTGAGCTTTGGTCTCGGGCTGACCGAGTACATTCCGATCGCGGTCTACATCGCGGGCGTCCTGGCGCTGCTCGCGACGCTGTTCTACAAGCGCGAGTACGGCCTGTACTACCTGATCCCGTTGATCCCCGGGATCGTCGTCCGTGACAAGCTCAAGGCCTTCCCGATGGGGAAAGACGTCGTCGACATCTTCGTGGTGGTGTTGCTGATCTCGATCATGCTCCGCCCCGGGAAAAAGCCAAAGAGCGACCCGACGCTGAACTGGATGGTCGTGATCATTCTCGCCCTGGCCTACATCGGTCTGTGGATCGGGACGTTCAAGCTCGATCTTCCCAACCCGACGCTGAGCGAGGAACGGTTCGTGGAGTGGAAGAACTTCGCGATCATGCCCATCCTGTACTTCATCGCCCTGCGCACGATCCACACCAGGAAACAGATGGGCATCGTGATCGGGTTGATGGTGGTCACCGTCCTGGCGATGAACCGGTACTGGTACAGCACCTACCGACATTTCCAGTCGTTCCACTTCTCCTACGACCAGCGTGTGGCCTCCGGCTTTTCCTATCTCGGCCCCAACGAGCTCGCCGCGTTCTTCGCGATGATGGCGTTGTTCATGCTGGCGCTCCTGGTCACGCTCAAGGACTGGCGTCTCAAGATCCCGCTGATCGGTGCCCTGGCCGCCGACACGTACTGCGTCCTGCATCTGCACTCCCGCGGCGCCTACGCGGCGGTCCTCGGCGGTCTCGTGCTGTTCGGCGTGATGGTCGACAAGCGCATTCTGCTTCTGGTTCTGGTGGCGGTCCTGGCGTTCCAGTTCCAGCTGCTGCCGGTCTCGGTGATGGAGCGCATCAACATGAGCGAGACCGTCGAGGGGACGGACCCCTCGATCCAGGGCCGTCTCGACATGTGGTCCCAGGCGACCGACCAGATCCTGGCGAACCCTCTGATCGGGGCGGGCTACGGGAGCACGCGCTATCTCGGTTTCGGGTCCGGGTCCAAGGAGACACGCCGCGACGTCCACAACGGCTATCTCGAGCTTTTGATCGAGACGGGCGTTATCGGCACGATCCTGTTTCTGGTCGTGTTCTACCGAGGCGGCATGAAGGGTCTGAGGTTGTTCCGGGCATCGAAAGATCCCCTGTTCCGGGGTCTCGGGGTGGGGTTGATGGGGGTCATCATCGGGAGCCTGCTGACGAACATCACGAGCGAGACGTGGCACTACCTCGCGGTCACGGGCTACTTCTGGGTTCTGTTGGCGATGGTTGCGGTCGCTCAGGGCATGGTCGAGGCCAGGGAAACCGAGGAGCAGCCGGAGACCGAGCCTCCGGTGGCGCAACGCGTCGCACCTGCCGCGCGGACGGCGGAGAGGTAAGCGCGGCATGCACACCCCGGTCCTCCATCTCCGCAGCAGCATCGGCTTTTTCGGCGCCGAGGCGGTCGTGCTCGCCCTGGTGGGAGAGACCGCCGAGGGCGCGTGGCGGCCGGTCGTGGGGATGATCCGCAACGAACAGGACCCCCACGTCGAGCTTGCGGAGGAGGCGGAGAAACACGGCGTCGAGACCGAGATCTTCCCGTGCCGCGGGCGGATCGATCCGTCGATGATCTTCGCGTTACGGCGGTTCCTGAAAGAGCGCTCCGTCCGGATACTCCACTGCCACGGGTACAAGTCGAACCTCTACGGTCTGCTGGCGTCGATCGGAACGCCGACGCGGCTGGTCACCACGTGCCACAACTGGACGGACGCGGACTGGAAGCTCGCCGTCTACGCGTGGCTCGACCGCAGGGTCATGCGCCGGTTCGAGGTGGTCGTGAGCGTCTCGGAGCCGCTGACCGCGCAGCTCGAGCGCCAGGGGATCGCAGGATCGAGGATCGTCACGATCGCCAACGGCGTGTCGGTCGAGCGGTTCGCGGCGGCCGGGGAGACGGCCCGGCTCAGGAGCGAGCTCGGTCTCGAGCCCGGCCATCGCGCGATCGCCGTCATCGGACGGCTCTCGCCCGAAAAGGGCCAGACCGTCTTTCTCGACGCCGTCGCGAAGATCCACGGGGACGTTCCCGAGGCCCGCTTCCTGCTGGTCGGCGCGGGCCCGTCGCGTGAGGAGCTGGCCGCTCGCGCCGAGGCGCTCGGCATCGCCTCGAAGGTGGTGTTCTGCGGCAACCGCGGCGACATCGAGCGGGTCTACGCCCTCGCCGAGATCGTCGTGATCCCGTCGCTGACCGAGGGGCTTCCGGTGGTGTTGCTCGAGGCCATGGCGGCCCGCACCCCGGTCGTGGCGACCCGGGTCGGCGCGATCCCCGAGGTGGTCGAGCACGGCCAGTCCGCGATGCTCGTCGAGCCCGACGATGCCGACTCGCTCGCGACGGGAATGCGCAAGGTCCTCGACGACGAGGGTTTGCGGGAGGGCATGGCGGAGGCCGGTTCGCGCAGGGTCCGCAAGGCGTACTCGTCGCGGGCCATGGCGAAACGCTACGAGGAAGTCTACGAGCGATTGACCGCGAGTCGCGCCGCGCGCGGAAGCGTATCGGAGAGCAGGGCCCTATGAGAATCGTGTTCGTGACGCAGGACGACCCGTTCTACATCAAGACGATGTTCGAGGAGTTCCTGAACCTCTGCGGTGACCGCCACGAGGTCAAGGCCGTCGTCGTCTGCAAGACGATGGGCAAGAAGATGTCCAGGCTGGTGCCGCAGCTCTACAGCTTCTACGGCCCCATCGATTTCGGCAGGATGGGCTTCCGGTTCGCCTCGAACAAGCTCCTGGCGGCGACGGTCGGCAGGGTCACCGGCAAGTCGTTCAATCTCGACCAGCTGTTCGCTGCCCGCGGCATCGAGGTGATCCGGACCGAGAACGTCAACGGTCGAGCGTTGTACGACAAGCTCAGCGCTCTCGAGTTCGACATCATCGTGTCGGTGGCGGCGCCCCAGATCTTCAAGAAGCGCTTGCTCGGCCTCCCCGAGAAGGGTTGTATCAATATCCACACGGCGAGGCTGCCGCAGTACCGAGGGATGATGCCCAACTTCTGGGTGATGCATAACGGGGACGAAAAGTCGGCGATCACGATCCACACGATGGATGCCGAGATCGATCGCGGCTACATCGTTCTGCAGCGTGAGTTCGACATCGATCGCTCGGAGAGCCTCGATCAGTTGATCAAGCGCACCAAGCGGCTCGCGGCGAGCCACCTTCTC
>JBFJTV010000066.1:0-9811 GCA_041625075.1 Candidatus Polarisedimenticolaceae bacterium
GTCAAGGCCGTTGGTCGGCTCGTCGAGAAAGATCAGACGCGGACCGTGCACGATGGCCTGAGCCAGCTTGACCATCTGCTTCATGCCCAACGAGTAGGTCTCGACCTTGCGGTAGCGCGCCTCGCCGAGACCGACGTAGTACAGCGCCTCGTGGGCGCGCTCGAGGGCGGTTTGCGGCGGGAGCCCCGAAAGCTCCGCCATCATGCGAACCAGCCGCACGGCGGTCATCCCGGCCACAAACGTCTCGTTCTCGGGCATGTCGCCGACGAGGGCGTGGATCTTCCGGCCTTCGGTCCGGATGTCGTGGCCGAAGATCCGGGCCGTGCCCTTGCTCGGCTTGTGAAAACCCAGAAGCGTGTGGAGAAGGGTGGTCTTTCCCGCGCCGTTTGGCCCCAGAAGGCCGATCGAGCGACCGGACAGAGACCCGCTCAGGCCCCGCAGGATCGTGCGGGACCCGAAACGGACCTCCAAACCGTCCAGTTCAATTACGGGCGTCATGGCTACGGCCAATGATACGGGTCAGTCGGTCACCTGGTTCCCGAGACGCCCCAGTGTATCAAGAGCGCTGAGGTTGAACAGCGACGAGAACCCCGAGCCGAACAGACCGCCCTCGGTGTTGGCCACCAGCGTGATCCGTTCGGGTTCCCCGTAGGCGAAGACCAGGCTGGCCGGATGATCGGCCGCAAGATCCTCGACGATGGCCTGTTGCTCGGGCGTCAGGTTCTCGGCCATGCCCGCGAAAGTGTTGGCCAGAGGGCCCAGCACGGATCCGAGGTTTTGGTACCCGATCGCCGAGAAGTTCACCCGCCCATCCTGTGGCAGCAGCGCCTTGAATTCGGGCGAGCGCTGGAGCGTCGTCCCGAGCTGCCGGGTCTGCATGGCCTGGTCGATCACAGGACGAGACGACGCGATGACCATGTAGCCGTCCACGAAGGTGTAGTGGAAGCCTACCTCCTCGCCGTTGACCGCCAGCGAGTAGTACGTCCGGTTGCCGAGCGACTGCTGGATGATCGACGCGGTGTAGTTCTGGTCGGCCTCACTCGAGGCCATCTCCTCGTTGGCGTGCCGGATCGCCCACTCGATCGTGCTCTGCAGACGCGGAGCGTCGTAAACCTCGATCACGGCCTTCCACGAGGGCTTGGGCAGCACCGGCCCGTCGAGCGCGAGCGCGATCTCTCCACCGAGCGGCCCCGCCAGATCGTCACGGATGCTGATGCCGAGCTCGGTCTCGAGCTGCGCCAGCTCGGTGGCGAAGTTCTCGCCGGGGATGTAGCCGAACAGCTCGTCGATCATCGACCGTGGGTCTTCCATCACGAACGCGATGGCGACGGACGCGTCGGCCGAGATGAAATCGAGCGCACCCATCGGCGCCGGCTCGGCGAGCCACGCGACGATCCCGTGTCGGGGCTGGGCAAAGCTCACGACGGCGCGATGCTCGGCGTGATCCTCGAAGTCGCGACGCTCCGCGATGAGGTGTCTGACGTCGAGGATACCGAGTTCGCGAAGCATGTCGGCGGCCTCGGGATTTTCCGCGGCCTCGACGCCGCTGCCGATGATCCGCTGGAGATCCACGCCAAAAAGCCACTCCACACCGTCGCTATAGCTCTCGCGCAGGCCGTCGTGGAACGCCGACCCCTGAAGGGTCTCTCCCGCCCCGGAGTGCATCGCCGCCGCGTCCGGCGACGCGAACAGAACGCCGTCGCGAATGTAGAGGAACAACGCTTCGGTCTGCGGGGTCGCGGCCGACGGCGAATCGAGGAAGAAGATGTTGGGACGATCCTCGGTCTCGCCCGCCATCTGCGCGAGCTCCTCGATCTCGCTTTCGACGAATCTCTGGAAGTCATTCGGGTTGTTGAGCTGCGCGAAGATGAGCGGCGCCTGGGGCTCGCCGGTCGCGTCCGCCTGGAGAGACAGCACGATCTCGGGACCGAGCTGCTCGCTATAGACCCGCATCTTCTCCACGGCCATCTCGATCATCGGCTCGGCGCCGGTCTCCACGACGTTGGCCTGCCACCAGTCGTTGAGCAGTGCCTGGGTCTGGACCTTCTCGCGAATGACGTCGTACGCATCGCCGATCGGCCCGCCGAGGTTCGGCAGGGCGGCGTACATCACGGTTCCGGCAGGGGCCTGGTCCAGAAGATCCTGCGAGTACCGCAGACCCGGAAGCTCGACTGCCTGGTCGATCGCGGCCCCGAGCTTCTTGAACTCCTTGAGCAGAGCCAGATGCTGCTCTCGGTTCTGGCTCCACGCAATTTCCTGCGCGAGGGGCACGCGGACGAGGTGCGGGTTGGTGCTGATCTGATCACCCGGCAGGAGGACGTCCTGGGAATCGCCGTGGCTCACGTGCACTTCGCCCTCGAGCACCGACACGCGAGAGCCCTTCGTTCCCGCGTTCACCGAGAACACCGTCCCCTGGACGCTGACCGAGCAGTCATCGGTATCGACCCACATGTGGCCGGACCCCTGCTCCGAGGCCTCGACGATGATGCTGCCGCGGGCGAGGTCGATCGTGGCATCCCGGTTGGCAAACCCGAGAAGCGAGCGGTCACGTGTCAGACCCATCTCGGAGCGCTCGCGCATCTCGACCTGCGAGCCGTCGGCAAGAGCCAACAGAGCATGGCCGCCCTTGGCCGTCCGGATCGCCTCGCCGCGGGCGAGCTCGATCTGTTCGCCCGCCGCCACCGGGAAGGTCCCGTCCTCGGTGATGCGATAGAGCTCGCCCTGGAGACCGGCGACCTCGACGGTGCCGGGCACGGGCCCGAGGAGCGCGGGCACCGCGAACACCGTTAGAAGAATCGCGGCGGCGGCCGCAAGGGTCCAACCCCACGACTTCCGTCCCACCGTCCGTTCGGGGTCGCCCGCGACCACGGCCGGCCGGGCGACGTCGCCCTCGCGGGCGATCTTGAGGGCCCGGCGGCAGGGGAGACACTCGCGGACGTGGTCTTCGAGAAGCACGACGCGGGCCTCGGCGAGCTTTCCGGCGAGGTAGTCGGGGATCATGTCGCGATAGTCGCCGCACGCGTCGCTCGAGTCGGTCTCCGCGATGCGCGCCTCTTCGCTCAACCGGGCCCACACCCGATCGGCAGCCGCGTTCGCGAGCTCTTGGTCAGGGGTATCGTCGCGAATGTCCTCGAGAACCTGGTCGAGGATGCGGTCGAGGTCCTTGGGGTCGTGCGTGCTCATGATTCGTCTCCCATCAACGAGCCGATTTCCTGCTGCAGGCGATGCCGGGCGCGGTGCAGGATGACCGCGATGGTGCTGCGCGAGCTATCCAGCATCTTGGCGATCTCGTTATTGCCGTAACCTTCGAAGTACCGCAGGGCGAAAACCTCCGCGGTCTTCGGGCTCATCGTTGCCAGGACGGCCCGGACGCGCTCCTTGAGCTCGCGGCCGGAGTGCGTCTCGTAGGGCGAATGTTCCCGTCCCTCGGCAAGCTGGTCTTCGAAGTCCTCGAGAGGCGACGACCGCGCGCTATCTCGCGCCCGCAGAACGTCCAGCCCCGCGTTGATCGCCGCGCGGTGGAGATAGCTCTCCGGGCGATCCGACAGCGGGTTGTCACCCCGTCGGCGCACCAACCGCATGAACACCGTCTGGAGCACGTCCTCGGCATCCTGGGCGTTGCCGGTGACGCGGTAGGCCACCCGGAAGACCCTCTGGTGATGCTCGCGGAAGACCTCTTCCATCGACGGTGCCGGGGTCTCGGTGTCTCGGAGCTGTGCGGCTGCCTGCACGTTCGTCTCCTCTTTTCTTTCCTCGTTCATGAAGACGACTCCCCGGCGATTTGATTAACGACCCAAAAGGCGAATGTTTGCCGAAAGTGCCTAACTGCGCGGAAACAGGACCCATTGAACCACAGTTCGCGGTTCGGCCGGGGTGGACCCGCGCGGGTCGAGGCTGAATGTTTGTTGGGAGATGACGGACCAGTCTGCCCAGGAGAGGTGGCCCAGAAACCAGGGACCGCTGGCCCTGACGCTCGCGGGGGGTGGGGCGCGGTCCGCCTACCAGGTCGGTGTGCTCTCCGGAATCGTCGAGAAAACGGGCGGCGACATCGCCTTTCCGATCGTCACCGGGGTGTCGGCGGGCGCGATCAACGCGACCAGCGTCGCCGGCCATCGCGGGACCCTCAAGACCGCCGTCGAGAAGCTCGAACGCGCGTGGCTCAACATGTCGGTGCACAACGTCTTTGACGCGGGCGCGCTCGACCTCGTTGCAAGCTCGGCGCGATGGATCTGGATGGTCCTGACCGCGAACTCGATCCCCTGGCCGCATGTTCGCGGCGTGCTCGACACCCGGCCGCTGCGCGAGATGCTGACCCGGCTTCTCGACATCGACGGGATCGAGGCCAACATCGCCGCAGGGCGTCTTCGCGCGCTCGCGTTGTGCTCGACGAGCTACGCGACGGGACGGACGGTCACCTTCGTGCAAGGCGTCGAGGGGATTCCCACATGGGAACGAGTCGGGCGTCTCGCCGTCCGTGCCCGCATCGGCGTCGATCACGTCCTGGCGTCGAGCGCCCTGCCGGTGCTGTTCCCGGCGATCGAGCTCGGGGCACAGTTCTACGGCGACGGCAGCAGCCGGCAAACGGCGCCGCTCGCACCGGCGGTGCATCTCGGCGCCGGGCGCATTCTGGCGGTCTCGCTGCGGTACCGCCGAACGCCCTCGGAGGAGGCCGAGCTCCAGATCAACGGATACCCGCCGCCGGCGCAGGTCCTCGGTCTGCTGCTCAACAGCGTCTTCCTCAACGTTCTCGAGGCCGACGCGGAGCGGCTCGAGCGGATCAATCGCTCCGTGGCCGCACTTGCCGCCGCCGGTCAACGTGCCCCGGACGGGATGCGCACCATCCGTCTCAAGGTGATCAACCCGTCGAAGGACCTCGGGAAGATGTCGAACGATCTCGCACACTGTCTGCCGCAGGGACTGCGGTTCCTGATCCGGGGGCTCGGCTCGCGCAAGCTGCGGAGCCCCGATTTCCTGAGCTACCTGCTGTTCGAGCGTCCCTACATCGAGCGCCTGCTCGAGCTGGGTCGCGCGGATGCCCTTGCCCGGTGGGACGACATCGCCCCGCTGCTCCTCGACGAAGACGCCCCGGTCAAAACCACCGCCCGAGGTGGGGTCAGACCCTGAATCTTGCACCGCGTCGGTCCCAAATCATGATGCAACCCGGACAAGATTCCGCGCGTAACGCGAGTCTGAGCCCGGGTTACCATGCGGTCCGTGATGGACCGTACTAACGGCAATGACGAGGCCAGGCGGGCCATGGCGGTCGGTCTGGCCTTTTTCCTCCTCGGGCTCGTTCTCCGTATCGTTGCTTGCTTCTGGGTCGTCCCCGCATGGGAAGAGGCGGCGGGCGTTGCCGCCGCGCCGGACGGATACCCGGACCTCGCGCGCTCCCTGGTGGACGACGGCGTCCTCGGCTACCCGCCCCCGGGTGCGTCGCCCACGACGGTTCGCGGTCCCGGCTTCCCCGTGTGGCTCGCGGGCGGGATTCTCATCGGCACCGACGGCTCTCGCTGGCTCGGGTTGTGGGGGAGCCTCCCCGGTCTGTTTGCGGGCGTGCTGCTCGCCTGGCTTCTGGCCCGCCGTCTGGGGGTCGCGGCGGGCGTTCTCGGAGGCGTCGTCGCCGTGGCCCACCCGCTCTCGCTGTTCGTCGCGGCGCGAACGATGGGCGACGATTTCTACGGCGCGCTCGGGTTCGTCGCGCTGGTCTGCCTGACGATCGCCCTCGATCGACCCAAAACGCGCGAGACGCTGGCATGGACGGCGCTCGCGGGCGCGCTGCTCGCCGCACAGATGCTCACCCGGGCGACGGGCCTTCTGACGTTGCTCGCCGCCGTCGCGATCGTTGTCCTTCGCCGTCCGATCCGGTGGCGCCAGCTCGCCGTGCTCATCGTGGTCGCCCTGCTTCCGCCGCTCACGTGGTCGGTCCGGACGAGCCTCCTCGAGGGCCGCGCGGTGTTCGTGCACTCGCTCGCGGCCTACAACTTCTGGGTCGGCGAGGGGCTCGATCGATACGGTGCCGGCGACGCTACGGGGGGACACTGGGCCGACATCACGGCGCTCGTGCTCGACACGGCCGGAAAGCGCGACGTCGACTCGAGGCGATTCTGGTACGGGACGCTCGCACCGCGCGAGGCCGCCAAGATCGAGAGGGTGCTCGGCCGCAAGGCCGTCGAGCGTGTCCGCGACGAGCCGCTCGGATACGCCGCGAGGTTCGCTCGCGGCATCGGACGATTCTGGATCCAGGCGATGACCCGCACGAGGACGCTGCAGTACGTCGCGGTCGTGGTCCCCGTCCTCGTGCTCGCGATCGTCGGCGTCGTGCGATTGCGATCCGCTCATCCCGAGCGCGACCCGCTTCCGCTGCTCCTGATCGTCACCATCGTCCTGCACAACGTCGCCTATGCCGCCACGCTTCCGGCCGCCCGTCTGAGCGTTCAGGTCTACCTCGCGCTCGCCTACCTCGCGGGCGCGGCTGCGCTCTCGCGCCCCAGGCTTCGCACTATGATGGACGGCCACTGGCCGAGCGGGGGAGATCAGGGGTGATGGCTCGCGGCACTCTGGCGGTACTGCTCGCGGTGATCGCGCCGGCCGCCGCCGTCGCCGACGACCGCGAACTGTTGACCGTCGCCGAGCACACCGAATATCGCGCCGCCGCGCGCTACCAACAGGTGATGGACTTCGCCGGCCGGCTGGCCGAAAGCTCGGCCGTCGTGCGGCTCGACGAGCTCGGGAAGACGAACGAGGACCGATCGATCCCGCTGCTGTGGATCGCCGACCCGATGGTGGCCTCGACCGACGACCTCCGCGGCAGCGGTCGGTTGCTGGTGCTCTTGTTCGGCGGCATCCACGGCGGCGAGATCTGCGGACAGGAAGCCTTCCTGATGCTGGCGCGCGAGCTCGGGACGACGCCGAACCACCCGTTGCTGCGGGATCTCGTCGTCGCGGTAGTTCCGGTCTACAACCCCGACGGAGCGGATCGCGTCGCGGTGGGCAACCGCACGAACCAGATCGGCCCCGTCGAGGGCCAGGGCGAACGCCACAACGCTCAGGATCTCGACCTCAACCGTGACTGGGTCAAGGCCGAGGCGCCGGAGACCCGCGCGATGTTGCGCTTTCTTCGGACGTGGGATCCCGCGCTGATCATCGACTCGCATACCACCAACGGCTCGTTTCACGAGTTCGCGCTGACCTACGAAGGGCCAAAGAACCCGGCGGGAAACGCCGAGGTCATCGACTTCGTTCGGAAGGTTCTCCTTCCCGAAACCTCCCAGCGCATGGAGAAGCAAACCGGCTACCGCTCGTTCTTCTACGGCAACTTCGACGCCGAGCACACCCGCTGGCGGACCTATCCCGACTTTCCGCGTTACGGCACGGCGTACGGCGGTCTCCGGAACCGGCTCGCCGTGCTCTCCGAGGCCCACGCCTACATCCCGTTCGAGGATCGCGTCCTCGTGACGAAGGCCTTCGCCCTCGCGTTGCTCGAGGTCGCGGCCGGGCGCGGCACGGAGATCCGCGAGCTTCTCGAGCATGTGGACGACGAGACGATCGAGGCGGGAAAGAATCCGGGGCCCGGCAACAACGTGGCGGTGCGCTCCCGTCTCGCCGCGTTCGACGATCCGGTCGAGATCCCCGGGTTCGTCGAGCGCGAGGTCGACGGGAAGATGCGACCCACCGAGCGCAAGCAGACCTACGAAATCGAGCACTTTGGTCGCTTTGAAGCCGTAGAGACCGTCGCGCGACCGTACGCCTATCTGTACCCGGTGTCGCTTTTGGATGTGACCGAGAACCTGTTGACTCACGGGATCGAGGTGGAATCGCTCCGCGAGGAGATCGACGTCGATGTCGAGGTCTACCGCATCGGCGAGATCAAGCGCACCGAGAATCGTTGGGGCGGTCACGCCCGGGTGACGCTCGAGACGACCGCGCGCCGCGAGTCCCGAAGTGTCGAGCCCCACCAGCAAGTCGTTCGCACGGCGCAGCCGCTCGGAGACCTGATCGTCTACCTGCTCGAGCCGAAGTCCGACGACGGTCTCAGCTCGATCGGGGTGCTCGGCGACCTCGCGACAGGAGAGGACTTCCCGATCATCCGTATTCCCGACCCGACGCCGCTGACCACCCGGGCGTTGCTTGCGCTCGCGGAGGACCGACCGCGGGACCGACCGGTCACCTACGAAGCGGTGTACGGCGAGGACCCCGTCAGCTTCTCCGGTCCGCCGATTTCAACACCAAGCTGGATGGAGGACGGCGAGCATCTCGTGCAGAAGAATGAAGGTGGGCTCTACAAGGTCGAGGCCGTGACCGGCCGGGCTGGCGCGCTCGCCGACGAGGACGCGATGACGGCGGCGATCGCGGCGCTCGACGGCTTCGACGACGACGAGGCCCGCGAGGTCGCCGAACGCCTCGACGGTACGTTCGACCCTGCCTACGCCGCGCTGCTCTTCGAGCACGACGACGATCTGTACTACGCGACGCTCGACGGTAGCATCGCCGGCAGACTCACGACCGGAGAAGGCGAGGAGGAGCTCGCCACCTTCAGCCCCGACGGTCGCCATGTCGCCTACGTTCGTGACTTCGATCTGTGGGTCGTCGACGTGAAGAAACCCACCGAGCGCGCGCTGACGAGCGGTGGAACCGAGACCCGGCGGAACGCCAAAGCCACCTTCGTGTACTACGAGGAGCTCCTTCGGCGTCGCTGGAAAGCGTTCTGGTGGAGTCCCGACTCGCGGTCGATCGCCTTTCTGCAGTTCGACGATACGGAGGTTCCGCGATTCACCCTCGTGGACGACATCCCGGTCGATCAGGAAACCGAGATCACGGCCTATCCCAAACCGGGCCAGCCGAACCCGGTCGTGAATCTTGGCGTCGTCCCGATCGACGGTGGCACGATCCGGTGGGCCGATCTTTCGGCTTACGACCCGGCAGACCTCCTGATCGGTCGAGTCGAATGGTGGCCCGACGGCAAGCGCGTCCTGTTCTTCGCGATGAACCGCGTTCAGACCTGGCTCGACGTCAACGTGTGGGAATTCTGTAAGCATGAGATCGCGAAATTGTTTCGCGAGACGACCGGCGCCTGGGCGTCGTCGAGGAGGTCGAAGACCCATCTTCTCGAGGACGGCTCGTTTCTGATGCTCTCCGAGCGGAGCGGGTGGAGCCACGCTTACCTCTTCAACGTCGAGGGAGGTCTCGAAGGGCAAATCACGTCGGGTGACTGGGAGGTGCGCGACATCGTACACGTGGACGAGAGCGAAGATCTCGTCTACTTCACCGGCACCCGCGACAGTCACGTCGCCGAGAATCTGTACCGCATCGGTCTGGACGGTTCGGGTCTCGAGCGCCTGACTTCGTCGGAGGGCTACCACCGCATCGCGATGGCGCCGACCGGTGACCTGTTCATCGACCGCGTTTCGGCCCTTTCGCATCCGGGCCGGGTCGCGTTGCACGCGGCCGACGGCAAGCGAATCAGGATCCTCGATACCAACCCCGTTCGCGCCCTGGAGGAATTCCGCGTCGCGTCGTACGAGCGCGTTCGGATCAAGACAAAAGACGGCTTCACGCTCGAGGGCACGCTGCTGCGGCCCCCGGACTTCGATCACGAGCAGCGCTACCCGGTGTGGTTCACGACCTACGGAGGTCCGCAGAGCCCGCGGGCCACGAATCGGTGGCCGATCTCCTACGGCTGGGAGCAGATCCTCGCGGCGAACGGTTTCGTGGTCTTCTCGGTCGATCCGAGAAGCGCCAGCGGCAAGGGCGCCCACTCGGCGTGGACCGCGTATCGGCAGCTCGGCGTGCAGGAGCTGAGCGACATCGTCGA
>JBFJTV010000067.1:0-9798 GCA_041625075.1 Candidatus Polarisedimenticolaceae bacterium
GCTGGCTCGGCTACGTCAACGTGAGCAGCGAGGCGGGCGGCGTCACGACCGACGAGTCCGGATCCGGTAACACGGCGCTCGGTGTCAAGATCAAGCTGCGTGAAGAGCGCGGCGCCGGCCCGCGGATGGCGCTGCTCGTCGATGCCGTCATGCCGACGGGCGACCGGGGCCTGCGCACCGAGAGGATCGATCCGCAGGTCCGCATTGCCGGCTCGAATACGCTGTCGGATCGCATCGGACTCGGATGGAACGCTGGCGTGACTGCTTTGTCGACCGAGGACGATAACGGCGAGCTGCACACCGACGGCATCGGACGGTACAGCGTTTCCGCAGCGATCGGCATCAATCAACGCTGGGGCACTTTTGTCGAGGTCTTCGGCTTCGTTCCTCTGAGCGGTGACGACCCCGATATCCACAGCTTCGACACCGGATTCACCTACCTGGCGTCAAAGACCGTGCAGCTCGACATGTCGGCCGGGGTGGGGCTGAACGACCAGGCGGACGACTGGTTTGTCGGCGCGGGGGTAGCGTTCCGTCTTCCGCGCTGAGCTTCCTGTTGACCGGCGGCCCTGGCATGCGGCGTGCCGCCGTGATTCAATCGAAGTGCGTTGATCGCAGAATGTAAGAACGAGATGCGCTTCGGATCATCAGACAAATGGCGATTTTTGCCGGTTCTCGGCATCGTCGCCCTGGGGCTGTTCGCCCTCGCCGGAAGCAAGGAGCCGTACTTTGTGGACGACGCGGTGACCTTCGCGATTCCCGATCTCGAGGGAAGGACGGTGCGGTCGTCGGATCCGGAGTTTCAAGGAAAGGTCCTTCTGGTCGATCTGTGGGGCACTTGGTGTCCGCCCTGCATGACTGAGATTCCCGTGCTGATCGATCTGCAGAACCGGCTCGGCGGGCGGGGTCTGGTGATCGTGGCGATCGCTTTCGAAGATGAGGACGAGGAGGAGGCGTTGCGCCGCGGTAGGCTCCGGGCGTTCGTGGAAGAGCATGGGATCAACTACCTCGTGCTCGACGGCCGGTCGCCCGGGGACCCCGACGAGGCTCTTCCCGGATTGCGGAACGTGCGAGGCCTGCCCGTCGAGATCCTCGTGGGTCGGGACGGTCGCCTCGTCGACGTCCGCAACGGTTACGGATACACCAAGCGCTGGGCTCGAAGGCTCGAGCGCGAGCTGACGGAGCTGCTCGAGGCTCCGGCCCCCGGACCTATCGGCTCCGAGCCCTCCTCTGCGAACTGACTCACCCGGATCCGTCGCGGTCCGTTTCGTGCGTCCACCCGACGGCGTCGAGGAGACGATCGTTGACGGGTGTCGGCACGCGGTGGCGGCGGCCGAACATCGCGATCGCGCCATTACGCCACGGCAACGCCTTGGCGCCGCCCTTGATCCAGCCAAGCTCGGTGGTCGTGGAGAGGATCTTGTCGCGCGTGGTTTCCGTATCCACCGTGACGCCGTACTCGGCGCCCGCGGCTCGGGCACTCTCATCGATCAGGTCCGAAAGCTCGGCTCGCCGGTCGCGCAGGTAGGTTGCGAGATCGACCTCGTGCACCGCGAGTGGCAGGCCGACCACGCAGTTCCAGATTCCCTTGACGATCATCTCGCGCAGGAACGTCTCGTGATCGTCCAGCGTTCCGACCGCGAGCCCGCCGGCCGCGAGCGCATTGACCAGGTCGGACGCATGCGGTCCGTGGAAGAGCGACGGGCAGAGCGTGCGGAAGAACTCGCCCTTGGACGTGAACCAGATCAGCCCGCGTGACACAGGTTCGAGGTCATGGTGAACCGCCTCGAGAAAGCCGTTCTGCACCAGGACGAGGTGGGGGCGTAGCTCGGTGGGGATGCGTTCGAGGACATCGGCCAGCGCCTCCTCGCGAACGGCGACGACGCGTGGCGACGGTTCCTCGAGATCGACGGCGGTTTCCCACCCCTGGTTCCGGGTCACTCGCGCAACAGCCCACCCCGCCGTTTCGAGGGCCCCGGCCAGACGCCCGCCGACCTCACCTAACCCGACCACATACACTCTCTTCATCCCACCGATCTTAAATCGGGACACTCTGGATTTCCGAGCGCAACTGTCGGCGTCGGCCAGTCGAGAAATCCAGAGTGTCCCCATTTTCACGAGCGCAACTGTCGGCGTCGGCCAGTCGAGAAATCCAGAGTGTCCCCATTTTCAAGTCGATGATTCTTCAAGGAGGTGTCTCCGAAACTCGGGTAAGGTGGGTTCGTAGATATGGGTGGGGTAGTTCGGGACTTCCACATCATCACGGGAGGAAGGGAGCATGGCGACAAAAACGGCGTACGAGCACGGGCAGTTCAGCTGGGTCGATCTGTCCTCCCACGGCCTTGCCGGGGCGAAGGAGTTCTACGGGGGTCTGTTCGGCTGGCAAAGCGAAGACCAGGACACCCAGGGTGGACCGCCCTACACGATCTTCAAGCTCGAGGGCAAGCAGGCGGCGGGACTCGGTGAGCTTCCCGACGAGATGAAGTCACAGGGCATTCCTCCGATGTGGAACAGCTACATCAACGTTGACAACATCGAGGCGGCGGTCAAGAAGGCCGAGGAGCTCGGCGCGAACGTGACTGTGCCGGTGATGAAGGTGGTCGATGCCGGTTGGATGGCCTTTATCCAGGACCCGACCGGTGCGCACGTCGCGCTGTGGCAGAAGGACAAGCACTTCGGCGCCGAGGTCTGCAACGAGCCGGGTGCGTTCTCGTGGAACGAGCTCGCCACCCGCGACATCGACAAGGCCAAGTCGTTCTACGCCGGGGTCGTGGGCTGGGAGTACGACAAGCACGAGTTGTCGCCGACCGACTACTTCATCGCGAAGACCAAGAGCGGGATGAACGGCGGCATCATGCAAATGACCGAGGAGTTTGGCGACATTCCGCCGCACTGGACCGTGTACTTTTCCGTCGCGGACGCGGATGCGATCGCGAACCGTGTCACGGAGCTCGGTGGCAAGATCACCGTGCCACCCTTCGACACGCCGGTCGGAAAGATCGCGGTGCTCGCCGATTCGCAGGGCGCGCACTTCAGCGTGATCGCGATGAATACCGATCAGCAGGGCTGATCGGTCGACGCTTTACAACCCGATGAGCTGGATCTGCCGGTCGCCGAGCGGCTGGAGAGCATGAGATTTCAGCTGTTTTCTCGTTGGGACGACCTCGATGACGGCTTCCGCGCGTCTTTGACGCAATGCGCTCCGAAGACCCCGTGGAGGATTCTGAGGATGAAACGCGCACTGCGGCTCGCCGCCCTGCTGTACGTGGCCGTACTGACCGGTCCGGCCGTGGCCCAGCCGACCTCGATCGAGAAGATCTTCGTCTCCGAGGACCAGGTACCGGGCAAACCGGCGGGTGTCGAGTTCGGGTTCTGTCCGAACAACAACTTCTCGCTCAACGACCGCGGGGAGGTCGTGTTCGTGTGGTGCTTCGGTCCCGGTGGGGCGACCGACGGTCTGTTTCTGCGCGACGCCCTGGGCTCGTTCACCCTGATCGCCGAGACCGGCCAGGCCGCGCCGGGCGTGCCCGGCGGCGTCTTCGCGGGAACCTTCGACCGCCTCGTCTTCAACGACGCTGGCGACATCATGTTCACCGCACTCCTCGAGAACGGGGTTGGTGGCGTCGATTCCTCGAACAACCTGGGGATCTGGTACTACCACGACGGCGTGCTGATGCTCGTCGGTCGCGAGGGCTTCCAGGCCCCGGGTGCCGCGGCCGGGGAGCTGTTCACGAACAACCCGCAGCCGCTGCTGGGACGGCGCGGTGGTGCGGGTTTCACGTGGGCGGCGCGCGACCCCGGCGGCCCGCTGGTTGCCCCGCCAGGGTTGTGGTCGGTGGATACGAGTGGTGTGGTCGATCTCGTCGTGCGCGAGGGGGACCCGGCGCCCAACTTCTTCGGCGGCGAGACCGTCGGCGCTTTTCACGGCCGGCGTGTCATCGGTCCCGGACGCTTCGGCTACGGGGCGACCATCGTGCCGGTGCCCGGTCTCACCGCGATCTGGGAAGAAGACGACACCACCGTCGAGGTGAGGATCGCGGGGGGAGACACCGTCCCGGGAGGCGGGGGCACGGTCACCTTTTCGGGGCCCGATGGGATCCAGGCGGTCAACTTCGAGTCGACGATGGCCTTCCGCACGGGGCTCAACAACCACCCGATCGGCGGAACAGCGCTGGTGACGCAACGCGACGGGGACGATCCGGTTCTTGTCGCGATCCGGAACGACGTGGCGCCGGGCGCCTTTGGCGCGACCTTCAACTCGCTCGCGACGATCCCGTTCGTCGTCAACGGCCAGGGCGAAGTCGCCTTTCTGGCGGGTGTCTCCGGTGGACTCAACGGGCTGTGGACAAACACCGGGGGCACCCTCCACAACATCGCGCTCCAGGGGCAACCCGCGCCGGGGTTTTCGGGCGACCCGTTCCAGAGCTTCTTCCAGTTTTCGGCGCAGGGTCTACATCTCGACGACCGTGGCGAGCTGATCTTCTACGGGCTGGTCAACGGGCAGCTCCACCTCTTCTACGCCGCCCCGGACGGGACGGTCTCACTGATTTTCGAGCGCGACCAGGACTTCGAGATCAGCCCGGGTGATACCCGGACGTTGACGAACTTCTTTGTCCACGAGGGCGAGGATGCCCACGACCTCCCACGGCGGTCGCTCAACACCGCGGGTCAGCTGCTCGTGCGCCTGAACTTCGACAACTCGACGCGTAGCGGATTGTGGCTCTCGGGTATCCCGGCCCCCTTGTCCGATCCGATCTCCTACGCGGCGCTGGGCGATTCCTATTCCTCGGGCGAGGGCGCGCCGCCGTACTTCGCCGGCACCGACGATCCGGCCAACCGGTGCCACCGCTCGACCCGGGCGTACGCCACGCAACTACGCACCCCGGGTAACAGCCGCTCGCTGTTCGAGCTGACGCTCACCGAGCCCGGTTTCGAGTGGGACTTTCTCGCCTGCAGCGGGGCTGAGAGCGACAACATCAGCTCGGCCGGCGAGGGAATCTACAACGAGCCGCCCCAGCTCGACGCGAGCAACAACGTTGATGCCAGCCGGGACCTCGTCACGGTCTCGATCGGCGGCAACGACGCGTTCTTTTCGTGGATCCTGATGCTGTGCCTGGTCCACGAGGCCTGCCACACGTGGGAGCCCTTCGAGCCGCTGACCGAGCTGACCTTTGAAGAGCTCTTCCCGTTGCTCGCCGATTGGGCCAAGAGCAAGGCGCAGGGCGTGCACGCCGAGATCCGTGCCGCCACACCCAACGCGCCGACCGTGGTCGTTGGCTACCCGCAGGTGCTCGGCGGCCGTGAGTGCCTCTCGGTCGGGATCCCCCCAGTCAACCTGTCGGCCGAAGAGCAGGCCTTCATGCGTAACGCGACCTCTATGCTCAATACGCGTCTCGCCGAGTCCGCCGCGGATGTCGGCGTGCACTTCGTCCCCGCCGAGAGCCACTTCGCCGGTCACGGCGCCTGCGGGACTCAGGACGACTGGATTCACGGCATCCTGCCGTTCACACCCGTCTCGAGCTTCCACCCCAGAATCCGCGGACAGATCGAGTTCGGCCGTCTGATCAACGACTATTTCGAGGATCTCCAGGTCCAGGGATGGGGTCCCGGCTTCTTCGCGACCGGTCTCCCGCGCAACCCGGACCCGATGCCGGGTGGACCGTCCGGGGCGGGTGGCGGCCCCGTCCCGACCTTCGGAGATCTCGACGTTGTCGCCGACCCGCCCGCCGTTTGCGAGACGAAGGACGTGTACGTGCCCGGGCAGAGCGTTCGGGTGAGCGGGAACGGATTCGCGGGGTCCGAGAGCGTGAGCGTTCGCCTCAAGGCCGGCAACGATGTCACACCGTTCGCCCTCGGTTCGGTGAGCGCAGACGGGAGCGGGGCGATCGACGGCGTCGTCACGCTCCCCGCGGGCGTCGTCCCGCCGGTCTACGCAACGCTCGAGGCCCTCGGGGCCGGCACCACGGGTGTCGGGCATCTTCTCGTCGGGCTGATTCGCATCGAGCCGTCGTTCGCGACCGACAGCGACACCGACGGCATCCCGGATCTATGCGACGTTTGTCCGAATCTCTCGAGCCCGGACCAAACCGACAGCGATGGCGACGGTGTCGGGGATCTGTGCGACGCGTGCTCGCAGGAGTTCGAGAACGACGCGGATGGTGATGGCCTGTGCGCCTCGATCGACCCCTGCCCGTCCGACGTCGAGAACGACGCCGACGGCGACGGCCGGTGCGCCAGCGAGGACAATTGCCCGCTCGAGTTCAACCCGGCCCAGGTCGACACCGACGGCGACGGCCGTGGCGATCTGTGCGAGAGCGAGCTGTGTCACCTCGTCGAGGTGACGGTCCGTCCGGAGATCGGCGGCCAGGCGCTCTTCGAATCGGCGAACTGCGGCCTCGACACTTACTTCGACACGACGCCGCTCTCGCTCGAGGCGATTCCCGACGCGGCCGGATACCACTTCACGGGTTGGACGGGCGACTTCGACACGACTGCCAATCCGCTTCCGGTGACCGTCGACGGTCCTCTGCAGATCACGGCCAACTTCTGTACGGACCCGACCGACGGCGACGGCGACCTCGTTGCCGACGCGTGCGACAACTGCGTCGCGGAGATCAACGCCGATCAGCTCGACACCGACGGCGACCTCGCCGGTGATCTATGCGACTGCGCCCTGAACGACCCCGGTGTGTTCGCTGCGCCGGGCGAGATCGCCGACGTGGTTCTTCTCGGCGACCGCGAGACGATCCAGTGGACCTCGCAGGCCGCGACGGCCGGGAGCGCGACCGAGTACGACGTGGTTCGAGGCGATCTCGCGATGCTGCCCGTTGGCTCGGGTTCCGAGAACTGCATCGCGACGGGGTCGACGCTGGCCAGCGCGCAGGACACCGATACGCCGATGCTCGGAACCGGCTTCTACTACGTCGTGCGCGGTGTGAACGGCTGCGACACGGGGACGTTCGGTTTCGAGACGGACAACGACGAGCGAATCACGGCGACGTGTCCGTGACCTCGTTCGAGCGTTCGTAGAGCAGCACGCCCGATCCGTTCTCGATCCTCCAGGCCAGCGCGAGCTTGCCGAGGACAAAGTGGTACTTCTTGACACCGCCGAGCCGTGCGAGGTAACGCTGCTCCAATTCCATCAGGGGCTCCGCGCAGGTCTTGCGGGTCGTTCCCGCCGGGCCCAACTTGATGCGTCCCGGTGAACTCTCCTCGATGCCGGCGAAGTAGTTGTTGCAACCCGACCGGCCGGCCACTTTACCGTCTTCGAAAATGATCGTGAGCTCGATATCCTCCGGGAGTGGCTCGAGGGGGTCGAGACCGACCAGGGTCCACCCGGGTCCCGCCAGCTCGGCGAGAGAGAGCGTTCCGTGAACTTTCTCGGCGACCTCGACGAGTTGTCCGTCTTGAAGACGCCAGAACCGCGCCGAGAGTTGGCTGGGACAGCACGCGGCGTCGTCAGGTCCCTGCTCGACGACATCGAGACGTATCCAGCTCCCCTCGAGACCGAGCCAGCGAACCTGCGGACGGTCCCCGACACCGATCGTCCCTAGGTTGACGGGCTCATCGTGTCTCAGACCGACGACACTCAAGTACAGAAACGCACCCGAGCCGCCGGAGTTTTCCGAAAGGAGCACGACCGCCTCGTCACCGGGCTCTTCGTCCAGGTCCCCGAGAAGGTACGGCTTCTCGACCAACACGACGGTGGGCCGGGCCGCACCGTTCTCGACGAACGGTTCTCCGGCGTAACGACCATCGCTCAGCGTGACCGGCTCGTCGTAGATCCCGTCGTACGTCGCGTTCTGCAACTGCTCGAGAGACGGCGCCGCGGGATCCGGTTTCCCACACGCCGTCGCGATCACGGCCGCGACGAGTATCAACCACGCGAATCGCTTCATCTCGTCTTCGTCAAATGTCGAGAAGCTTCTCCGGGGGGCGCCCCAGGATGGCCTTCTTTCCACGGACACCGATCGGCCGGTTGAGCAAGCCCGGGTGCGCGGCCATGTGTTTGGCCAGGACCCGATCGCTTTCTTGACCCGTCAAATCCAGCTGCCTGTAGGCCTTGTCGTTCTTGCGCAGCACGTCCCGCGCGCTCACTCGCATCTTCTTCAGCAGCGCCTCGATCTCCGCCGCCGAGAGCGGGTCTTTCTCGTAGTCGCGAAACGTGAACTCGACGCCTTTGTCTTGGAGCAAGGCGACCGCCTTGCGCACCGTGCTTCAGGTCCTCTTCCCGATCACCTCGAGCATGGGCACCCCCTTTCGATCGCGTTCCGATCGAGAGAATACCAGTCGGCGGGGGGTTTCTTCCGAGCGGTAGACTTCGCGATGGCCCGGCCCTAGGTTTTCCATCTGTCTCGAGATCACCGGGGAGGGTCGCAATGAAGCGCCGCGCGGTCCGATTTCCGGCAGTCCTTTTTGTTGGTCTGATGCTGGCCACCGGCTCATCGTGCTTCCTCAAGGGGAAGAAGCCGGCGACGGCCGAGCAGGCGATCCGACAGACGGGCGAGCCGCAGGTTGCCCAGAACGAAGAGCCGGAATCGGCACCTTCTCCGCAGGTCGACCTCGAGCAAGCACTCGCGCAGCGCGATGCCGAGATCCGCGCGCTTCGAGCAGAAAACGCCCAGAAGGGTCTCCTCCTGGCCGAGCAGGACTCGATGATCGAGGACCTGCACGACCTTCTCGAGCTCCGGCGCCGGCAGCTCGACGACGCGATCCAGGAGGTCGTCCGGGCCAAGGCCACGCAGCGCAGCGTCGAGAGCCAGGCCGAGGCTGCGGCCCAGATGGCCGAGACCGAGATGGCGCTCGAGACCTTCCGCACGAAGCTCGACGGCCGGACCAGTCCGGAGCTGACCGATGCCGAGCGACAGCTCGAGCTGAGCAGCAAGGAATACGAGGCGCAGAACTTCGGCGGTGCGCTCTACCTCGCGTTCCAGGCCAAGGCCAAGATCTCGGAGGGCACGCGCAAGCTCGAGGAACAGACCGAGGTGGGGAGCAGTTATCTCGAGTCCCCCCAGACGTACACGCTCAACGCGAGAAGCAACCTGCGAAGGGGACCGGGGCTCCAGTTCTCGGTGATCGACATCCTCGATAAGGGCGCGACCGTCACCGGCGACACCCTCAAGGGCTCCTGGGTGCGGGTGGAACGTGAAGACGGCACTCGTGGCTGGATCCACGAGGAGCTGCTCGACGCCAGCTAACCCGACGCCCTCATTTTTCTCTTTCTCTTCCTGCGGGACTTCGCGAGCTCGACGCGGTTGCGCCCCTCGCGTTTGCACTTGTAGAGCGCGGAATCGGCGTCGCCGATGATCGCCTCGATGGTGTCGCCGTTCTCGGGAAAGGAAGCGACGCCGACGCTGATCGTGACCTCCGCCTTTCCGACCGCTCGCATCTGCTCGACGCGCTCGCGGATTCTTTCGGCGAAATGCTTGGCCCCGGCGCGTTTCGTCGCCGTGAGCACGATCAGGAACTCCTCGCCGCCGTAGCGCGTCACGTAGTCGCACTCGCGCGCTGAGTCTTCGAGGATCTCCGACACGTCCACCAAGGCGTCATCGCCCGCCTGGTGACCGTGCGTGTCGTTGAACTGCTTGAAATGATCGATGTCCACCATGAGCACCGAGAACGCGTGTCCGTATCGCTTGGCGCGGGCGAGCTGTTTGGAGAGCATGTCTGGCATGTGGTTGCGGTTGTACAGACCCGTGAGCCCGTCCCGGATCGAGAGCTCCTGGAGCTTCTCGTTGTGCTTGACGAGCTGCTTGTTGATCTCCGCGTTCTCGCCGCGGAACTCGCGCAGCCGCTCGA